>DDIP01000158.1 GCA_002338605.1 Proteobacteria bacterium UBA1847
TTCTGAAACAAGTGGTACAGAAAGCGGGCCTTTTGGCCCGCTTTTTTTTTGGGGCGGCAAAAAGTGGTTTCCTGCGGGAGCCAAACGAGGCAACATCGCTGGCAATAATGACCATACAAGCTGACATTCGGCAGGCGGTAAGTGCCATCAAACAACAGCGGTTTGATGAGGCCACGGAACTGTTGTCACAAGTTCTGAAACGTCACCCAGGCAACCTGGACGCCCGGTGGCTGCAGATCCGAACACTGGAGAGGCTGGATGACTACGCCGGCGCACTGGATCAGCTGCGGCAACTCCTGATTCATGTCAAAAAGAATCTGCCGGCGATCGACCAGGTAGCAGACCACATGCGGCAAAAGCGTTACCCGCTGGGCCACCTGCTCAAAGCCTATGAGAGCTACCTCGCCATACAGCACGGTTCCGCCAATGCCCGTTTCAACTACGCCTACAACCTTGCCAAAGACGGTCAGTTTGCCGCAGCAATACGACAATATGAGCAGACGCTGAAACTCGGAGTCGACGCTCCCGAGGAAGTGCATCTCAATATTGCCAACATCTACATGGATCATTTACAGGCCGCCGACAAGGCAAAGTCGCACCTGGAGTCAGCGCTGGAACTGAACCCCGAGTACACCAGCGCGTACTACAACCTGGGCAATCTTTACGAACAGCAAGGTCGCCGCGAAGAGGCCAGGCAAAACTTTGAATGCTGTTTGCAACATGATGCCGGCAACGAAGCGGCGCTGGCGCGACTTGCAGATACACAGGTGTTCACGAGGCGGGACGACCCCTTGCTTGCGAGGCTCATTGCCGCGGCGGAGAACGGTACCAGCATCGACATCCAGTTCGCGCTGGGCAAGGCATATGAGCAACTTGGTGATTTCGACGCCGCCTGGGCACACTTCTCCAAGGGCAACAAACTCGATGGCCAATCGGCTCCAGCCTACCACCCAAAGATCGTCGAAAGCCGTTTCGAGCGCATCATGTCGGCCGGACATTGTAGCCCGCCCGAGCGCGTCGATGACCCAGACAATGCACCGGTTTTTATCTGCGGAATGTTTCGCAGCGGTTCCACGTTGCTCGAGCAAATACTGGCCTCACACCCTCGATTCGTCGCCGGCGGGGAAAGCGAATTTTTCCCACGACTGGTCGCAAGGGAGTTCCCAGCGTTCCCCAGCGGCCTTGAAAGCATCGAACCCGAAAAGCTTCGTGCATGGCGACAGCAGCACGAAGATCACATAAGGGAATTATTCGGTGAAGGTACGAGGCCGACGGACAAGCGCCCCGATAATTTCCTGTATATCGGCCTGATCAAAGCCGTACTGCCGACAGCCAGATTCGTGGTCACCGAGCGAGACTGGCGCGACATCGCGACATCCGTTTATTCAGTGCGACTGGGGCCAGGTCAGGCCTATGCAACGACGTTGGTAGACATTCGGCACTACATCGGGCTTCAGGCCGGCCTGATTGATCACTGGGAATCGCTACTCGGTAACGATCTCAAACGGATTCACTACGAGGACCTTGTGCAGCAGCCAAGGCAGATCGTGCCAGAGCTGCTGGAATGGCTGGGTGAGGACTGGGACGAGCGCTGCCTGGCGTTTCACGAGCTTAGAAACAGTGTGCGAACCGCCAGCGTCTGGCAGGTCCGTGAGCCGCTGCACGCCAATTCGGTCGGGCGCTGGAAGAACTACCGTCAGCAGTTCATCGAGGCTTTCGGACCTGATCTCGGTGATTGAAGCAATCGCGGGCTACTATTCCGCGGTGTCAGGAAGCTCCTCAATTTCACCGGTCGTGATTTCCTCGGGGCGTGCGCCCTGCCCAAGCGGATATTCTTTCAGGTCCTCGAGCGTGACGTCGTCCTCGTCCTCCTCGACCTTTTTCTTCGGGCGCTTCACCTCGACGGACGCGACCAGTATGCCACCGTCTCGTCTTCGTGGACCCTGGTAGGCGTCAAGCATCGCAGCCTGATTGTAGGCGAAACTGCCGGCAATTTCGTGTCGGCCGTAACCGAGGTCGGTGACTGTCCAGTCATCGATATCGGGTTCAATTGCGGCTACGGTTTGAATCATGTTGCGCTCGGTTCCTTCGGCCAGGTGTTCGAGCAAATGCTCGGTCAATTGCGGCTCGAACTCGGGGAAGAACGCCCGGTTCCGATCGAAGAAACTCGAAACACGGAAAATGTCCTCATCACTTCGAATGAAAGTGCCTCGATTCGAATTGATAAATTCATAGGCGTTTTCTTCAAGCCCGAAGTAGACGTCCGATCCTGTATACGCTGTCTTGCGGATATTCGGGCTGCCGACATAACCCTGGTAGAGACCGTACAGAATCAAGGGATTACTGTCGTAATTCTGTTTCAATATCGTAAATTGAATATCATTGAGGCTCAGCGGAACGCCAGCAACGGTGAGCAACTTCTTCGACAGGATCGATTTCTTGCCCTGGAATAGTTTCTTCAGGTTGCGCTTCGGGTAGACCGCGATTATCTCGTTGAGGACCGTGACGTTGTAAAGATTCAGCCAATAGGCAAGCTGTTCTTCCCGCGAAAACTCTTCCAGCGGAATATCATCCGGGACTTTTTGCAGGCTTTCCTGGATGTCACGCAGATACTGCTGACTCGCTTCGTTGTCCTTGAAGGCTTCGTACAGGAATCGATTGCCTTCGTCAGCAGTCAATCTCTGTACCTTCGGTTTCATTCGAGTGCCGGTCTTGGGTTTGGGGAGCTTAGCTATTTCGCGATCGGAGAGTCCGGTTTCGGCCACGACAGTGCTGAGCAAATCTGTCAGGTCGTCGTAATTAATCATGTAGCCGGACGCGTTGTTGAATCCGCGAAAGGGCTCCGGAACAATTGGCTCGCTGGCATCGACAAGCGAACTAAGGAACCCGAAAAGAACAAGAACAGCTGGCCTGACCTGCTTCATGATGCGTACTCCCCCGACACATTGCTCGCCGTTTTCGAGCGCCAAACCGGCGAGTGGCTCTTTTTACTCAGACTTTAGATGCAGATCAGTGCGCAGAGTTCCATGCGGATTTAAGCAGCTGAATTATATGGTCTATTCGTCTCCGTTCTCCACGTCTTCGATCGTGACGCTGGCATTTCGCTGGTTTTCGTTCATGCGGTTTTCGTCGATCTTGGTCAACTTCTTGAGTAACTCAGGATCGAGACGACTGATCGGCTTGCCCTTTGCAGCCATCGACGCC
>DDIP01000157.1:0-137 GCA_002338605.1 Proteobacteria bacterium UBA1847
ACGCCACCTGGTGGATTCGGCAAAACATCGAACGCGCCATCATGAACCAGTCGCGCACCGTTCGCCTGCCGATCCATATCATCAAGGACATCAATTCCTGCCTGCGGGCGGCACGGTTTCTGCGGCAGCAAGGCGAA
>DDIP01000157.1:254-745 GCA_002338605.1 Proteobacteria bacterium UBA1847
GCTTCCCGACAGCAGCTGAAATTGCCAGCTACCTTGGCCGCGATGTTGCCGACGTTGAACGCTTGCTCGCATTGCATGAGCGAGTGACCTTACGCGCCGCAACCAGCGACGAGGAAGGTATTGAGCCTGTGGACCGGCTCACGGCGACCAGTGATACGGAGCCCTCAAGATGTGCACAAAAAGACGATGTGCACGACATCGTGGATCACTGGATTTTCGAGTTAAACGACAAGCAACGCACGGTACTCGAACGACGTTTTGGCCTGCACGGCTATCGGCGCGAAACGCTGGAGCAAATTGGCAGCGAAATCGGGCTGACACGGGAACGCGTGCGACAGATCCAGCTTGATGCCCTGAAAAACCTGCGCGAGATGATGGAGACCAACGGCATTTCGGGCGAAACGCTGCTGGACTGAGCGTTCAGATCGGGTACAGCACCGCGGCGACTCGACGGCCGTCGCCGACAAGGACATTGAAAGTTCGCGCCGCGG
>DDIP01000157.1:860-1907 GCA_002338605.1 Proteobacteria bacterium UBA1847
CAGCCGTATCCATCACTTCCAGGCCGACGCCACGACGTGCGAACGCAAACATCAGTTCACGCGGTGGAAACCGTCCGCTGCGGCCCGTGCCCAGGATGACAAGTTCGGGCGCGTCGTCGAACAGGGCGTTGAAGTCGTCGGCGACCAGGTTTTCGACGGCAACCGGTTGCCATTGTTCAACCACTTCCCGGGGCGTAAGTGCCACGGTTCCAGACCAGACCTCGTCATTGATTCGAATCCCGTCCTGACTGACGCTTCGGATCGTCAGTGTACCAGGCAATTCTCTTGTGAATTTCAATTGCGCTTCCCTTACCATCTGCGCTCACTGTGAACGCATCATATGACAAAAACGCGGCAATCGTCGCGCTGCCACCGGCAACCGCGGGTCGACTGCGGGACCGTTCCCTCAGAGCGTGGCTTGCGCAATCGGACCTCAGCTACGAGCCGGTTCGCGGCGAATTACTGGCGAGTGTCCTCGGCGAACTGGGATTGCCGTATCCCGAGTCCGGGCGTGCAGCGCTCAGAATGTGGGGCCAGACCGGCGACCGACCGACCAAGTGGATTGCCGGTCTGGACCCGGTGTACCTGGAGGCACGGCTGGATCATCTCTGCCTGCATGCGCACAGAGCCGACGATATCTCGGCGCGTGAGTTGCGCCGGCTGGTCGATCACCTGCAACGGACGCTCGGTGGTGCGAATCAGTTCGGCTTTACGCGACTGGGTTCTTGCGGTTACCTGAGTTCACCACAGGCGCTGGCGACGGCATCGGTTCCGGCCTATGTCGTCGATGGGCAAAAGCCGGACGAGTTTCTGCCCGAAGGCGATGGCAGTGCCGCGTATCGAAATCTCGCCAGTGAAATCGAAATGGCCCTGCACGACCACGATGTCAACCTGCGACGCGAGGCGAACGGGCAGCGACCGGTTAACGCAATGTGGCTGTGGGGTGGCGGCATTGCGCCAGAGCAAACGACACGACCGCAACCGCCTCTGTTTTCTGATGACCCCTTGCTGACTGGCTACTGGTATTCGGCAACGGCCGTTGCAGAA
>DDIP01000157.1:2008-3616 GCA_002338605.1 Proteobacteria bacterium UBA1847
AGCCGTTGCAGAGCCGTGGCTCGGCAATATCGGGACCTGCCTCGATGGATCGGTTGCCGGGTTTGTAGCTGAAACGCCGGTCGGCGATGAAACGCCTGAACGCCTGGAGTCTTGTTTGATCGAACTTCGCGAGGCGCTGCGTAGCCGCCGGCTATCCAGCCTGACCTTGTTGTTCCGTGACGGGTTGCGCGCGCATGTGCGCCGCTCCCATGCGATGCGAGTGTGGCGCCGCCGTTCCCGCTGGCTCGAGGATGCCGGGGCGCAATGAGGCCCATTGTCTGCAGGCCGTTGCCGTCAGCAGAGGCGATCGAACGGTTCGGTAAAATCAATCCGCTGCATGCACGGCTGTACGCGATGCGCGGTCTGCGGAGCGCCGAGGAGCTCGACTATGGCCTGGCGCAAATGATTCCTGTCAGCGCCCTGGACAATATCGATGAAGCGGCCCGCCTCGTGATCGGAAAACGCCACGAACGCATCATCGTTGTCGGCGACTTTGATGTTGACGGCGCAACCAGCACTGCCTTGATGCTTCGTTGTCTCAGGGATTTCGGCTTCAGCGACGTCGAGTACCTGGTACCGAATCGATTCGACTACGGATACGGATTAACACCGGAAATTGTCGACGTCGCGGCGAAGCAGGCGCCAAAGCTGTTGATCACCGTCGATAACGGCGTATCAAGTGTTGCCGGTGTCGCAAGGGCAAACGAGCTTGGGATTCCGGTTCTGGTGACGGATCACCATTTGCCGGGCCGCGAGCTGCCGGCAGCCGCAGTGATCCTGAACCCGAACCTTGAGGGCAGCAGATTCCCAAGCCGCAATCTTGCTGGCGTCGGCGTTGCATTCTATCTGCTGGCACGAATTGGCCGGATGCTCGACGGCCAGGGTCTGGCAGGTGCCTCCCGAATACCGGCACGCTATCTCGATCTCGTCGCGCTGGGTACTGTCGCCGATGTCGTTCCGCTCGATCACAACAACCGCGTGCTGGTGCAGCAGGGATTGACGCGCATACGTGCGGGTATGGCGGTGCCCGGCATTGAAGCACTGCTGCGGCAATCCGGTCGATCATTGACGCGCTGCATCAGTTCCGACCTGGGGTTCGCTGTCGGACCGCGTATCAACGCAGCGGGTCGCCTGGAAGATATATCGGTGGGCATCGAGTGCCTGCTCACGGACGACGTGAATGCCGCCGCCGGGTATGCCCTCCAGCTCGATCAGATAAACAAGGAGCGTCGCGACATCGAGGCAACAATGCGTGAGCAGGCATTTAACTATGTCGACAAGCTTGGCGAACAGAACTGGCCCGAGTGCGTCTGCGTATACGACCGATCCTGGCACCAGGGTGTCGTCGGTCTGATCGCTGCTCGCGTTCGCGAGCGCTGTAATCGGCCCGTATTCGCCTTCGCCCGAGACGATGAGCAGATTTTGAAGGGGTCGGGCCGTTCGATACAGGGAGTTCATATCCGTGATCTGCTGGAGGCGGTTTCGACGACGACGCCGGGGATGATCGGGAAATTCGGCGGTCATGCTCTGGCAGCCGGTCTTACGATTGCGGCGTCGGCACTCGATGATTTCAAGAAGTCGGTGGCCGGACAAATGCGCCGTCTCTAT
>DDIP01000125.1 GCA_002338605.1 Proteobacteria bacterium UBA1847
GGCTGAATTCAGCCAGAACCAGCCAAATCGATATATCGAGAGTCATGGCCAATATAGAACCAAGCCCGGAATATTCATTTCCGAGCGTCGTCTGCGACCTCACGCAATCGAGCAGCAATCTCTGAGTCTTCGCCGAGCTCATCCGCAAGTCCATCCAACATATTGGCGGAATCCACAAGCGCCTCCCCAAGCGAATCATGCTGGGTCTGCAACGACTGTATATTCGCTTCGACTGCTTTGACTGCTTCGTCTGCTAATAGACCCGCACGAACGACCAGCTCATGCATCGCCGACGCACGATCGGTATCACCGTCGCGCACGAAATCTGCATGTCGAGATACCATGGATTTAAGGATTAGATTTCTAAAGTGCGGCGCGTCCGGTCTTGGCAAGAATGAGCCAACCAATGCCTGTCCGATAAGGACCAGTGCGATGGCTCCTAGTCCGGATAGCCAGCCAAGATCCGACCAGATGGCAACAATCGCGAATATTGATCCACCAAACGCAAAGAATCCGAATTTTGTTTGCCAAGGCGGCGTTACCGCATCTTGGAAGCCAGTTGCCGAGTCAGTGTCAGAGAGCTCCCGACCAAGAACTAGTGTCGCTTCAGAAAACCGCAATTGGTATGAAAGCAGCACTGTCATAATGGATGCAAAAATCCAGTTCTCGATTAGCATATATCATCCTTTGCGAGTTTAACTGCGCAGCAGCTTCTTACCGGCTTCCCAAACGACCAACGCGAGCAAGCACCCGACAAATGCGAGACCGACCTCTACCGCGAATACCGCAAATGTTGATTCCATACTGTATGCCCTCGTAGATTCTTTTGAATCTGCTCTTTCGTCCCCGGAAGTTTCGGGCTGCAATTTTTTTAGTCCGATTTGTTTTTCTTAGACAGCGCCTCGTCGCCTACCATTGGCCGATGCTTCTGCTTCTTGGGCTCGTCCATCCAGACTTCAACGTGCTCAACTGTGCCGCCAGTCATATCAACCTCGACAGTAGACTTTCTCATGCAACCTAGGCGAGAGATTTTTATCGTTTCAGTCTTTCGCCTGTTATTGGCCATACCGGCATTGTGCCTACCCCACAAAAATCTGGCCAAGGACCAGTTCGCACTTTGTGAATTGGTCCTAGATTTCGAAGCCCCGTCGCACAATGATGTTCAGGCATTGGGATAGACTTGGGCGCTATTGGGGCCAGTATTGGCCGTAACAGACCCTCCAGCGCAGAAATTGGGAGTGACAAGTGCTGACCCGTATTGCCTCTTGCGATCGGCCGCTACAGCCGAAAGCAGCCTGTTTCGAAAGGAGCGTTAAGGCGAAACCCAGGCCACACAAATGGTCGCAGCGGACTATACTTGTAGTTGAGAGGGCTAGCGATTGGCACGGGCCGCTTTGATAACCGCGCCGCGCTTCTTTCGGTACTCGAGACAATAAGTCAACAATAGGATATCTGTCGTGCCTTACGATGAGCAGTTCATTCAGGGTCACACAATTCCGTTCCCTTCGCTTGCGCCCAGTATCCAAACCGCCGCATTTGACAACGGATCGCCAATAGAGCATCCGCGATTCTCAATCGTGTTCAACCGGGATCGCGGGTTCGCAATTGCGACCGCCCACAATATCGACGGTGGCACCGTGATAGCGGAAGGGGTTATTCAAAGAAATGATGCGTTTCGATTCGATACGCAGGTACCGAACGACATACAGGTCGACAACGATCGAGGGTATCGAGGTGTACCGAACGCCGCGGCGAATCCTTGGGATAGAGGGCACCTGGTTCGTCGCAGATCAATGCATTGGGGCGACGAAACGCAAGCCAGAGCCGCGGATCGAGACTCGTTTTTCTGGACTAACATCGTTCCTCAACATGAGAACCTCCATGATACAGCGTGGGGCAATATTGAGGATTTCATGCTGGACATTGCCATCGACGCAGAAAAGCGAGCGTGTGTATTTCAAGGGCCAATATTGACGCCAGATGACCCAGTCCGAACCAACATGCCGGGAGAGCTGCCGATCCAGATTCCTGCTGGGTTTTGGAAGGTCTTCTGCATACTCCACCAGAATAGACTTAGAGCGGCGTGTTTTCTGATATGGCAGCGAGACTACGACCAACTTGAAATGAGTTTCAATCCAGTCCTTGAGCAAGTTCGCATTACGACGATTGAATACTTGTCGGGTCTCATATTTGCCGAGAATATTCGGAGGGCGGATGCGCTGCTATTCAGCACGGCCGCACAGCCATTGACTGCAGATGCTCAGGCAGCCGGGGCCGGCGCACCGCGCCGTCGACGCCTGCCTGGTAACGCAATACTAAAACCAGCGGACATTGTTCTGTAATCACAAATATCTGACACTGAGGGCGCGACAATGGCCAAGAAAAAAGAATCGCAAAGTTCGCGAGTTCGCAATTGGATTAGCCGACACGGCAATTCAGTGCTCGATGACTCGAACAATGGAATTATTGCTGTCGGCATTGGCAAGAAAAGCGCTGGCCCATTGAACGACGATTCCGAACTCTGCGTAACCGGTTACGTCGAGAGAAAACTCAGTAAGAGCCAACTCAAGGCGCGTGGCATTACAGCGTTTAGTGATTCTTTTGCTGCGATTTGCGGATCATCTCCCACTCGGCAGCAGATTAAAGTGGATGTTGTCGATGCCGGGTCTACGTTCTCTGCTGCTCCAAAACTTCGTGTGGACAGGAGCCAACGCGGTTCATTTGGTGGACCACGTCCCAGTGTGGATTTGCAGAAGCGATTTGAGGCTCTTCGGGGCGGAATCGGAATCACGAATCCAGTGGGCGCGTACCCACAGTTTCTCTCTGTTGGAACACTGGGTTTCTTCGTGGAGGACGATCAGAATCGACTTTACCTGGTCTCTAACAACCACGTTATTGCCAATGAGAACGATGCGCGCGTTGGGAACGCCGTAGTACAGCCTGGGACGCTGGACCTGACCGATACCGAACTCGACTTGATGGACAATTTGAACAAGCTGCGCAATGCGTTACGAATCGGGAAGCTCTCTGCATGGGTGGACATCGAGTTTCCAACATCCGGCGGTATTCCGTTCAATGAGGTTGACTGCGCGATCGCTATAGTTGAGCAAAGTCGGCGCTCCATGACGGAGGTGAACAGAGTCGGTCTAGGCGGTGTTTCCCGTGGGCTGGGGCCGAACTTTCGCATCGATGCGGCGACTGATCAGTTTGTGGGATCTACAAGAGTTTACAAGGCGGGACGGACCACTGGGTGGACAGAAGGCGATGTGGTTTCAATCGGCGTGATTACTGATGTTGAGTACGACGCAGGCGTCGCGCGGTTCCAAAACCAAATCGCAATACAACCGACAGCCGACAACGGCGGTCCGTTTAGTAATAGTGGCGACAGCGGCAGTGGAATCTACAACGAGAATCACCAACTGGCGGCATTGTTGTTTGCCGGAAGCACAAGCCGAACGCTTGCCAATCCCGCTCGGTCGGTCATCATTGCCCTTGAAGCCGAACTTGGAATCGGTGACTTAACAGTTGTTCGCGGCTAGTAGATCGATACATGGCGAAGAAACCAACAACAAAAAGAAAGCGCAAAGTACATGAGGCGACGAATGCAGACATTCGACGTGCGTTGACGAAGTATGGCGCGGACATCTTGAAACAGATCCCGGTCGAGCAAATTGAATTATCGCAACCAGTTGATAGTTTGGGCGCGAGGATACTGGTTTCGGTGCACGTCGGTGAGGAGGAGAAAGTACCAAGCTTTGTCGAACTCAAGATTGGCCGCAAATTGGTTTCGATCCCAATAGAAACCGATACCGACTATCAGGTGACGAAAGCATATTAAGAATTTGACGTACTTGGAGTGTCTGGCCGTAAGCCGTCGTCCAGGTGATAAACTGCAGACAGGCTGCTGCTGACCCGATATAGCAGCCGTTCACTTAGATGTTCGGGGATAAGCTTGATAATCAATGGAACATTGCAGTCGGCGAGATATTTCGCAAATGAAATGTCGACAAGTCGTGGGCGTTTGTCGCATATTTGGATGAAATTCTCGTTTTCCGAAGATAAGGATCTTTGCGTCTTTGCTTACCCTCCGGATACCAAGAAAAATATACTCTCTCCAGTAAATTCTCCCATGTTGGTAGCAGAAATATCACTCAGCGCAGAGCTTTTCGGCGATATCAAGCTAGCGGTGACCAATCAAGCGACGGACCTTTCCCATATTGAAATTGTCATCGGCTCGGAGGAGCTCACAGAGGAGCTGTGTGAATACTGGTTAACAACTGAGGAGTTTCTCCACGATGTAGAGGTCACGGTCGATGAACTGAGCATTGTGTTCAATCACCCAACCCGAACCGAGGAGCTGAACGAAGTGATCTCAGAAGCGAAGAGATTGCGTCAAAATGAACAAGAGGTTTTCGACGAGTTGGATTAGTACAAACCATGATCATCCGCCGTGCTACAGAATCGAGCGGTTGGTTCTGGCCGGGAGTCAGTGTTGACCCCGAGTTAGCACTCAGTCCAGGGGAAAGGCAGGGTCAAAACGCCTCACTAAACGACACGAGTTACGAGGCCGGATCAGGTGTCAGTATATTGCATTGTCGATCGCAAGCGTTCGCGCAAGAAGAAATCGTAAGTCAAGCCAATTCGATCTGTTTTGCCAGCAGTGCTGTTTGGAATAGGTCTAGGTAACTGTCGTGTAGCATGGACCGGACTCAGCAGATGGACTACGCTCGAAACTGGAGATTTGTAAAGGAAACATGACCCATGAGCGCAACAGATATTGCAGCATGGTGGGGTGCGGGTATAGCGACGTTCGTGGCCTTGTTTGAGTTCTTCAGGTGGTGGCAAAGTCGGGCGACCGAATTGCGAATTTCAGCTAGCACAAATATGCAGGAGTTCCTTCCGGGGTCAGGACTCCAAGACGGCAGGTTTGTATCTGTCGAAATCAATAACGTCGGGGACAGAACGACAACGCTGACTAATTTCGGCGGTTTCCACTACAAATCGTGGTGGCAGGAAAGACTCAATAAAGTCACCCAAGCATTCGTGATCCTTGATCCCACGCCGGGGGTCATTCCTTGCGAGCTTGCTCCTGGACAGATGTGGAGGGGCCGGATGCAACAAACCGAACAGGTTGAAAGTTGGAGCCGAAACGGTCGTCTTTATATCGCTGTTTATCACTCGCTCTCAAAGAAAGCTCAATTGACAAGGGTTATCATACCGGTGCAAGACGACCCCTAGATCAACCCAATACTCCATTAACTATTGTCGTTGTGGCAGTCCGTACAGTGCCCGGACCATCGACGTTGCACCTATCAGTGTCCCGGCTATCGCAGTGATTTACCCTCCTAGCAGTGCGTTAGCTTCGGCAGCGGCGTAGACCGTATTCAGCACCTTGTTGACAAACAGCCTAACCAGAATCCGACTGAGCTGGTATACGCAGCCCGCCAACGCGTCGGCACTGTCATCTGATCCTATTGGTGCGTGATCGATTTCCCCCGTATCCGTTTTTCCCTGCCGCTTGTAGCCTCTAAGCAAAAATAGCTGCCTTGCGCAGAGTTAATGCCAAGTCGATGGAATGTGTTGTCGGACCGAAATTCTACAAATAACCAAGTGAAGGGCGCACGAAATTCACCATGTACTAGCTAGGCGCAGATTCGCATATCCAATAGTTTCCGCCCCATCGATAGTTCAGTCTTAGGTGAAAGTCATTGCCACTAATTGCTAAGCGGCATTATTGCTAGTAAACGGAGCGGGAGTAGGGCCGTCGCAGCCAATCGATTCGGCAAGAGTTAAGAACGAACGGGCGAGGGGAAATTACTGAACCGGAGTGGGCACTCGTAACAGAGACAAGACAGGGTCAGAACTTACCGTTGAAGATCGCGAGTTTAGGCAACTCCGTACGATCATTAAGTAGCATTATCGCTAGTATCTCCGGCGTAAGCTTCCCCGTCAATGACACAGTTCTAAAGTAGAGTTTCTGGCGTTTTCGACCTGCCGTCGGAACATGGCAGGGGGTATTTTTCCCAAGCTGTCGTGCGGTCGTTCTTCGTTGTATTCGATGATCCAGGCTCGCGTGATTTCTCTGACCTGTCGTAACGATTCGAACACGTAGGCATTCAGCACCTCATGTCGATACGTTCGGTTGAAGCGCTCGATGAACGCGTTCTGGTTCGGTTTGCCTGGCTGGATGTAGTTGAGTTTGATTCCGTGTTTTTCGCACCATTCTGAGAAGACCTGAGAGATGTACTCTGGCCCGTTGTCCACCCGTATGGCGTCCGGCTTTCCGCGCCATTCGATGAGGCGATCTAGCGTTCGCACGACGCAAACACCCCGCGGGGCTTTGGCACCAGCGCGGCGAGTCGCGCGATGAAGTCCTCCGGCTCGACAATCACGTGCGTGGTGCTATCGCGATACGGCGTCTTCAGTGCATAAAACACGTTCCCGCCTTGGAGCGGATCTTTCATGGGACTTAGGACCTGCATGACGATATTACGCTCGTAATTCAGCCCGGCACCTACCGACTCGACTGGCCGCCTTCTTGTGGGAGGTGGCTATGCCCGCGACTCATTAACGATACTCGACCGCTCGGATGGAATAGTCCGCGTTCTGGGTGATCACCAAGTTGGTATCCGGTTCGACCTGCGCTTCCGCGTAGCGCGACACGCGTTCGAAAAATTGCACGAATCGCCAGACCTCCGAGCTCGTCATGTACGCCGTCATCGCATAAGCCGCTGGAAATTGATTTGCATTGCCTGCCAGGGGGAGAATGGTTAGCCGCATCGGCGGCGCTGTCTTTGTCGGATTCGGTATCGGCATGGCAACTTCAGAAAGGTAGCGAGCAATCTTCCGACTTGTGCCCACTTTTGTGCCCATACCAGGATCACTTGCCGTCGGCACCAGATCAGCAATAACCCGAACAGCAACACGTAATCCATGCTCCCTCCACCACCACTTGACGGCGGCGGCGGAGGCGGCGGCGGAGGCGGTGGTGGTTGGTTCGACTCCGCCGTCAGTATTCTCGCATTCGGGATGCTGCCTTCTGCATCCTGAAGCTCGAGCGAGATCGAGTTCCCCGCGTCTGCGATCAGGGCGCCTAAGGTACTCGCTGAACCGATCGCCGAAACAGCGACGGCCCGCAGTGAATTTGACGCGGTTGCGAAGTCTCGTTGCGAAATTTCCGATCCGTTCGCGGCATCATAAACGCGAACATGAATGTCGCCAGTCGATGAGATACCGGTAACGGCCAACGCGTCACCGGAGCCCGACCAGACCGGTAGCGTGTCGATGGCAAACAGCGTCCAGTTCGTGTCGAAAACACTAAACGCACCTCCGGCCGTTCCATCAGCCATCCACGTTGAAACCGCGCCACTACCATTTTTGGACTGCGACAATACGGCGAAGCCATTTTCCATCGCACTCACAGCCGCATGCACAACTTCCGAATCACCGACCGTGATCGACGCGATCAACGAACTGTCAGAAACGGCACGAATCTCGGTGACAACATCACCGGTCGCGTCGTTGATGCCTAACAACAACATGCTTGCCGGATTCGGTTGTGCAAGGCCAAGTGGCACGAGCGAAGCGTCGAACG
Source organism: Proteobacteria bacterium UBA1847 (assembly GCA_002338605.1). Lineage (GTDB taxonomy): Bacteria > Pseudomonadota > Gammaproteobacteria > Steroidobacterales > Woeseiaceae > UBA1847. The sequence continues at coordinate 7,595 of DDIP01000125.1, forward strand.
TGACGGCACCCAGAATCGAGCCATCGTCGGCCGCCGCACGGCGCACCTCGGCACTTTCTTCCGCCGCAACCCATAACTCGTCACCGGTGGCGATCATTGTGACCGGCCGCCGCGCAACGTCGAACACGGCGGTTTCGAAAACGGTTCCGCCGGTATTCACATTGATCGACTGGACCTGTGCGCCGGATACCGAACGCACTAACGCGGCGAGTCGGTCTCCACTTCCAGCAATCGATACGATCCGGCGATCGGCGACTACGCCAAGATCGATACTGCCGGCGCCAACCGGCAAGTTGTTGGAAGCCTTTTTGAGATACGCCGTGTATCGACCATTGTCAGTACGGATAAGCGCGTAGGCGGGATCGCCGTCAATATCGGCAAGCACGGCGACTGCGGCGTAGGTGTCCTCGTCGCAGGCATCGCCGATAGCGTCGGAATCGAGATCGAATTGCCTGTGATTCGCCAGTATCGGGCAGTTGTCGATAGCATCTTCAACGCGGTCGAGATCGGTGTCATCGGTGTCAGGGCGCGTACCCTGCGCAAATTCTTCGACATTGGTCAGCGTATCCAGGTCATCGTCGAACATGCCATCCGATGCGTTACGCGGGTCATAACCGAAGCGGCTCTCCCAACGGTCCGGCAGGTTGTCATTGTCGTCGTCGAGATCACCGTTGTCGCCGATGCCGTCTTGATCGAAATCGCTGGTCTCAGTTGGATCTCCCGGGAAGGCATCCTGCCCGTTGGGTACACCGTCGCCGTCGGAATCGCCGTCCGGATTCATTGCCAACCGGTAGCTTTTGGCATTGCCGACCATGCCGTTGTGATCCGGCTCGTCCGAGATCGTCACGGCGACGACAGGCACCTCAGTATCGGCGATTATGCTTCCGTCACCGACGATCTCAACTTCAAAGTTCACCACGCCATCGGCAGGAATGCTTTCGGCTGTGCATTGCAGCGTTCGCGTGCCGGTCGTGCAGACCGGGTTAACCGCGTCGCCGCTAATTGCTATCACTCCTGTCTGTCCGACTGTGAGTCCGTTGGCCAGCTCCGCGGAGAAGCGAACGTTCGTCGCATCCAGCACGGTGCCAACATCTTCAGGCAGCGCATTGTGGACAGCGAAGACTACGTTGAAAGGCGCCCCGTCAACGATCGAATCTGTCACCTCAGTGCCCAGTTCTGCGGTCGAGGTCGGCACGTTATCCGTAATAATCACTTGCTTGCTTACGCGCGGCTCAATCGTCACGGTTCTGGTGGCAGTCGCGGTTACGCTCGGGTGTGTGCAACTCGGCAGCG
>DDIP01000190.1 GCA_002338605.1 Proteobacteria bacterium UBA1847
CGGTGGCGGGAGCGGTCGCGACGCGCCAGTAGACGCGGGAGGCTCTTTCGATCACACCGCGAATGAGGTGCTAACATTGCCGGATGGGTGCTCAGAAATCGATAACGCAACTGTTGAATCGGTGGGGCGCTGGCGACAAGGAAGCTGAGGCTACGCTGGCACCGATGGTCTATGACGAGCTGCAGCGCATGGCGAAGCGTCTGTTTCGCTCGGAAAAGCGCTCGCACACGCTGCAGCCGACGGCGCTGGTGCACGAAGCATTCGTCAAGCTCGTCGACGTCGATGTCGCCTGGCAGGATCGCGCCCACTTCTTCTCGCTCGCGGCACGCATGATGCGGCGCCTGCTGGCCAACCACGCCAACGCTCGCAATGCGGCCAAGCGCGGCGGCGGCGATGTCAAGGTCACCCTGGACGAGTCTGCGGTCTCCGGAAGCAGCGCCGACGCCGACTTGTTGGATCTCGAAGAGGCCCTGCAAGGCCTCGCCGAACTCGATTCCAGGAAAGCCGAGCTCATCGAGCTGCAGTATTTCGGTGGACTGACTTTCAGGGAAATGGAAGAGGTGACCGGATTATCGAGCAGCACACTCGATCGCGAACTGCGGATGGCGCGCGCCTGGCTTAAAGATCAGCTCACGAAGAAATAGTGGGCAATATTCACTAGTAAACCTGCTGCTTAAATAGATGACGAACAGCGACTGGGAAATTCTCGAGGCGGCATTTGCCGAAGCGACCGGCCTTGAAGGAGATGATCGGGTAACGATGCTGGCGAAGTTTGCCGACGAGCACCCCGATCTGGAACAACAGTTGCTCGATTTGCTTACTGCCGATAGGAGCGATGACGAACTGCTGGCCGAACCCATCGCGAGCTCCGCCAGGGCGCTCGCGGAGACAACGGTCGATCCCTGGGAAAACCGTCGCATCGGTGCCTGGACGATCAAGCGTCGCATCGCCGACGGCGGGATGGGCGCCGTGTTTCTCGCGGAGCGCGCTGACGACGAATACCAGCAGACCGTCGCGCTGAAAATAATGACGGCGCAGTTGTTGGCAAGAGACGCGGTGGCGCGCTTTCGTGCCGAACGCCAGATCCTCGCCAGCCTCAGCCATCCGAATATCGCGACGCTGATCGACGGTGGCTCGACTGATGAGAACCTGCCATTTCTCGTGCTCGAGTACATCGACGGCCTGCCCATCGACGAGTACTGCGACGAACACAAGCTCAGCATCGCTGCGCGCCTGCAGCTTTTCATAAAGGTCTGCGAGGCGGTGGATTTCGCGCATCGCAGCCTGGTCGTGCATCGCGACCTGAAGCCGAACAACATTCTCGTGGACAACAGTGGCGAGCCGAAACTGCTCGATTTTGGCATCGCGAAGCTGCTGGAGAACAGTTCGGTACACCAGACGGTTGCCGTAACGCGCGAGGGAATGCGCGCCATGACACCCGAGTACGCGAGTCCGGAGCAGGTGCGGGGTGAGGCGATTTCCGTTGCGACGGATGTCTACGCGCTAGGTGTACTGCTGTACAGGTTGATGACGGGCCAGTCGCCTTACGGCGTATCGACCGCGGTGCCACGCGAATATGAGGTGGCAATTATCGACAACGAACCGCGACGGCCCAGTACCGTTGTTACGCTACCGGACACGGAAGCCGATGTCGGTACGCGTCGCGCGACGTCGGCACATAGACTCCAGCGGTCCTTGGCGGGTGACCTCGACAACATCGTGCTGCATGCGCTGCATAAGGAACCGGCGCGTCGTTACCCAACGGCGAATGCGCTGTCGACCGATATCGGCCGCTACCTGGCGAACCTGCCTGTGATGGCGCGCGGCGACGATTGGCCGTACAAGTTGCGAAAGTTCGCTGTACGCAACGCGAGAAATCTTGCGGTCGCGCTTCTGATTATTACGAGCATCACGACGCTTGCCATTTATTACACATTGAAGCTCGCTGATGAACGCGATCGCGCGAACCTCGCCGCAGCGAAATCGAACGAGGTAGCGGGGTTTCTTACTGGCCTGTTCGAAAGTGCTTCGCCCCATGAAGCAAAAGGAGATCCGATTACTGCGGTAGAGCTGCTGGAGCAAGGTAGCGAGCGCATCGAGGAACTGGACGGGCAACCACAGCTCAAGGCCGAGCTCATGCGGATCATGGCGAGCAGCATGACGGCGCTCGGCAACCTGGAGCGCTCAATCCCGATGCTGGAACGCGTGCTGGAGCTGAAAGAGGCGGCCGTTCCTCGCGATCAGATCTCAATCTCGCAAACGACACACAACCTGGCGGAAGCGTACCGCCAGCTGGGTAACCTCGATCAGGCGGAACACTACCAGCGGCGTACACTTGAGATTGCGACAGCGGCGTTTGGCCCCGACAACAGCGATGTCGCCTACCTGATGGCGCGCCTCGGCGTCATTCTGTTCGATGCCAGCAAGACCGAGGAGGCGCTCGACATGGAACAGCGCGCGCTGGCTATCTTAGTGGCGAACGGCGATGGTGAGTCGCCCGATGCCCTCGACACACGCGGCAACATCAGCAACGCGCTGTCCCGCCTCGGCCGTCACCGGGACGCGGAGCAAATGCTGCGCGACACGATTGCGCTGTCGGAACAGGTAATCGGCGAGCTGCATCCGAATACGATTATACGAAGAACAAATCTTTGCCTGGTTCTGATAAGAATGGGAAAGCTCGACGAGTCGCTCGCCATCCTGGATCAGAATATTCCGCGCGGCGTTCAGGTATGGGGGCCTGACTACTACCACGTCGCGTTCATGCATGGAACGCGAGCGGCAGCCCTGAAGCGGCTGGGGCGTATGCAGGAATCGCTCGACGCGTATCTCACGGCACAGGAGATTACGCGCTTGCGAAGCGGCGAGGACAACATGACGTACGTTCGCAACCTGCGTGGCACGGCAAGCTTATTGATCGACCTAGCGCGCTATGAGGAAGCGGGTTTGATGCTCGATGAGGCGCTCGCGAAGGCGATCTCAATCGGTGGAGAACAATCCGCCGACGCGGACAACCTGCGACTGCGGCGCGGTCTGATGGATAACCGCCGTAAGCGCTATGCACAGGCGGCGGGCGTGCTTCGCCCATTGATGGCAGCCCGCGGCAGCTTTAGCGCGGCGAACTTCCTTATGCTCAAGAGAGAGCTGGCGCAGGCGCTGAGTGCGCAGGGCCAATTCGACGAGGCCGAAACCCTGATTCTGGCGACGATAGCTGAGCAGGAAGAGACGCTCGGGCAGGCTAATGCAGTGAATTTGTCGTCATACGCGGTTGCCGCAGAACTTTATCGGCACAAAGGCGAACTCGATGAGTCACTCGTGTACGGGGAGAAAATCGCGGCAATCGTTCAGGATGACCTAAGCCCGCTTGCGTGGGAAGGTGCGCTGGCGTTATTGCAATACGGCCATACGCTTAAAGCCCTCGGACGCGATGGCGATGCGCGCGCCGTTTTCAGACAATCTTACAACGTCCTGCAATCGACGTTTGGCGACACGGACCCGAGGGTGGTTGAGATCCGGGAGCTGACAACGACGCATTAATGGGCAATAACCGGGTGTCTTGCTGCTTCAGTAGATAAGGGCCGCGCTGACCCGCTACCAAAGGAGCAAGCACATGAAAAATTCACGGTTCATCCGGTCGATCTGCTTCTTGAAAGTCGTATTGGCCATTACTGCCGCTCTGACCCTGTCGGCGTTTCGGCATACGGATGTTCAGGGTTACACGGACCCGAACTATGTCGGACACACGTTTCATGCCGTCGTTGTCCAGTTTCCGAACGCGAGCTTGTCGTTCAGGAATCAGGCGATCAAGCAACTGAGCAAGCAGCTAAAAAAACGCGGCATCCGGCTGTACCAACACGATGAGTTGTTTGCGCCGACTCGGGAGTGGTCGGAAGATGCGACTCGGGCCGTTTATGAACAAAACGGTATCGATGCCGGGCTGGTTATCACGCTCGGATCAACGGGCAGTGAGACGACGCCGGGTGCGGTGCTGTTCAACGCGTCCTCCGTCGGTGGCACAACGACGGGCTATGCTACGCAGGTGACCTTTCATAGTGACCATGCGAGCTTCGAGATCGCGCTGGTAGACATCGATACGAAAGACACGATTTGGATCGGCGAGCTTGATACGCGGGGCGCCGGGTTGTTGTACACCGGTTCGAAGAGCACGGCCAAGGGCCTCGTGAAAGGGCTAATCAAGGAATGGGATCGGGCAGGTCACCTGGTTCGCAGGTAGTCTGGCCCTCTGCAAGGGCGCAATATCTTCCGTAAAGCTGCCGGAGTTGAGTTTTTCTATACTGCGCACAACCAGTCACTCGAGCGGCAAGTATTGGCAGGATTAGCCGTTTAGATTCAGTGCACAAAATGGGTCAAAACTTGCCGCTCTCGGTGCACCGCATGCAGACTTGCGTTGAATTTTGAGCGAGATTTACCAGAAGTTTGCATCGACAGCTGACCCGCCTCGTTAGCCCCTAGCCGTCATTCCGAGGGATATCGCGAATATTCTGCCGGGGTAGCTTCGATGCAATCCGGGTCACTTTTCGGCACAAATAGACATTATCTGGAACTTACGGTTATCTTGATCCAGCAATTTTAGTATCCGTTGCGGACGTGATTGGGGGATACTCATTGGCCTTTCCGTCCACTGAACTATCGCAATGCCCTACACCGTTCTGGCACGAGCCTGGCGCCCCACGACATTCTCCGAACTCGTCGGTCAGGAACACGTGCGTTCCGCATTGACCAACGCGCTTGAGATGGGACGACTACACCATGCGCTGTTGTTCACCGGAACTCGCGGCGTAGGCAAAACGAGCATTGCACGCATCGTCGCAAAGTGCCTGAACTGTGACGTTGGCGTAACATCGGCGCCGTGTAGCAATTGCAGTCCATGTCGCTCAATTGACGCCGGTGCGTTTATGGATCTGGTTGAAGTGGACGGCGCGTCGCGCACAAAGGTCGAGAGCGTTCGAGATTGGATCGACGATGTCCAATTTCCGCCCACGCAGGGCCGCTATAAGATCTATCTTATCGACGAAGTGCATATGCTATCGACGCACGCTTTTAATGCGTTGTTAAAGACCCTCGAGGAACCGCCACCGAATATCATTTTCTTGCTCGCAACAACCGACCCACAGAAACTGCCGGCAACGGTGATATCGCGTTGCCTGCGGTTTGACTTGGTACAGTTGCCAGTGGCCAAAATGGTGGACCGGATGCGAAGCGTACTAAGAGGAGAGGGAATTGCGTTTGAGTTGGCCGGGCTGATGGCTGTTGCTCATACTGCCGATGGGAGTATGCGTGATGCTCTGTCGCTGCTGGATCAACTGATCTCGTTTGGCGATGGACAGGTATCCGAGGCCAATGCGCGTGCAATGTTGGGTATGATCCCTCGAGATCGTATTGTACATCTGGCCGAGCTATTATCGATGCACAATGTGCCGGCGCTGCTTGGCGATGCGCGCTCGCTCGCGGACCTGGCGCCGAACTACGATCATATCCTGCACGAGCTTGCGGGATTGTTCGTCAACATTGCAATACGGCAGGTGACAGACGAGGTCGACGACGACGTGCGCGATGCACTGGAGGTACTCGACAGGCTGAGCCAAACATACACCGCGCAAGACCTTCATCTTTATTATCAGATCGCCATTATCGGTCGACGCGACTTGAGTCTTGCACTAGATGCGCAAGCGGGGTTCGAACTCACGTTATTGCGAATGCTGGCGTTTCGACCAGGGTCGTAAGTGGAGCGGAGGACGGTCTTCGTCGGCGTAACGCAACAGCGCCCCGGGAAAGACCAAAAGACAATGTCGTGCACGCTATATTATGACCTCGTGTGCGTTAAAGGGCACTCAATGAGCCGCCAAGACCACGTGTAATAGCCGCAACAAGAGGAGCCTCCATGCCGCGGGCGTTGAGGAGTAGACCGTCATCACTGATACGCTGCGTGTATGTCCAGTTCTCACCGTGCCACGTTTTGGCGGGATACCAACGGCAATGACAACTCCTGACCCTTTCTTTGCACTTGAGCTGAGCGGCTGCTATTTCCAAGACTTGCCGTTCAAACGTCTGCTTTAGGGAAATCGCGAGGGGCGGCAATCGGCCAGAGGAAGACACTCGTCAGAACGTAGTGACTTCTACCCCTCGTGATTTCAGGGCGTCGAGATCGCGAGCATCAAGCTTGATGTCTTTACAGTATTGAAAGGCCTTCAATCGCGGCAATTCCGTGACCGATCCTAACAACCGGTCTTTTGTCCTTACAGGGCATATCACCAGATATTCGAGCGCCTTTAGTTCGCCGAGTGGTGCCAGAGACTCAAGCGTTATGGCGCTGTCTGTCGAGCTACCGAATAGAAATGCCCTTAACTTGGAGAGTCGGTTATCCGAGAACGCATCAAGTGTTGTTATTCGCTTCGCTAAGCCCAGGCTTAAGGACTCAAGGTTTGACAACTGGCAGATCGGTGACAGGTCCGTTACGGCTGCCGTCAAGTCAAGGGACAAACACTGAAGGTTGGTGAGATTTACGATACTGCTCAAGTCATTAAACCTCGCCAACCCAATCGACAGGACCTCGAGAGAGCGAATCGTCGTCAGACAGTCGAATATGTACTGTGAGGTATACCCCGTTTCCCAGTCCAGATGCGTTATCTCGGTGTTGTCAGCGAGTAGTTCAGCTGACCGTCTATTGAAGTCTCGCTTCTGATAATTGGCTTCGAAGTGCTCTATGACGCCCGAAATATCATTAGGGAAGACCGGCTTTGATCCATCTTCTCGGACCCTACCGAACTTGTAAGGCCTAAGGTGCTCGGGAATGGGGTTTTCGGCCAACGATGCACCCTCAACTGTGCTTAATTCGTGAGATAGAGAATTGTCCGCTTTGGGTCGGTAGCAGAAATTATAGCTCAATCAACGCGAACGTCTCAGTTCGGCCAGCAGCAGCCGGTGAAATATCACGAATTCGCTACATCTATTCGGGAATTTTGCCGAAAGAGGTATCCAAACTCAGCGTGTAGACAGTGTCGTAGTTATGAAATTCGAACTCGGCCTGATCACCGACCTCAATCTCGACCGGGCGCGCGCCAACGTAATATGGTTTGCCGTCGATCACGTCCTTCAGTGTGACTAATAAGTTCAATTTCGTGCCGTCACTCTGTCGAGAACTCACTTTGAAAACATACTTGCCGTCAAAATCGAACGAGACCTCTTCATTAAAACGCATGAGAATCGCATTGGTATAGCTCTGGATTCGGTCGATCCCATCAGCCTGTTCCGTAATTGTGAGCTGAATCGTAAGACCGTCTTCCGCCTGCGCGAAAGGACAAAATATCACCAGAAAAATGGCGAATAATCTTCTCATTTTGATCCCAACTCCACCGTCTTCTTTGTGTCACAAGCCGGCATTTTACCTTAAAACTCTCGACCGGCTGCTATGCGAAGTGAAGGAGCCGCACGTTTGAGCGCCTGGTCGCCGACGGCACTCGGCCAGGAGAAGCCGCTCAATTTCGCCTATTTAGTAAATTCCGCGGCCAGCAGTTTCCCTGTAGCCGGGTCGAGCGTGCAATGATAACAGGCGAAATTCCATGCCCGTAGCGGATCGCCACCAGTGAACTTCACGTATGCGTCATTTGTCTGTGTTGTTGGATGCTCTGCAGTCCAAAGTTCTTTCTGTTCCATGTCGAACGCGACCATATTTTTGGCCTGTCCGCTTTTCGGGTAACTCATGTAGTCGAATATCACGACTACGCGTTTGTCGATTTCGCACGTATCGAGAATCGGACGCTCCATTTTCCAACGCGCGCCGTTAACGAGAATTTCGAATTTGTGGTCCGGTTTCACGGTCAGTTTTTTCCGAAATGCGTCGTGTTCTGCGGAATTTTTGAGCGGCCGCTGTGGGTCACAAGCCGTCATATTACAGCAGATTTCTCGAGCGGCTGCTATGCGATGTAGACCAGCCCCTCGTTCAACCTCCTGGCGACAGTCTCAGAACAGCCAACAGAGGACGCCCGTGACTACTCCAACATTGCGAGAAGTTCGTTCGTTCGGTCAAGCATCCTTCGATATTGATCAAGCAAATCGGTTGTTATAACCCACTTTTGCACGACCGTATTTCGAAATTGCTGTGATGCCAGCTCCTCGAGAATCCGCGCTTCGTCGCTTGGCTCTCCTAGCGGAAAATCATTAACTAAATCGCGCTTTACGGCCGCGTAGTCGAGACGTTCGATGATATAAGGCTGAAAGGTATGCACTAGTTCCATTTCATGCGTCGCCTGTACCACCGCGGTCACTTTAGCTGCCGCGAAATATTCAGCGAGCGCATTCTTTAACGGTCTGTTCCTAAGTAGCTTTAGCTCGCCGGAGCCGGTTAAGTTGTCATAGGCACGCGTCGCTACCTCGAAGATCATCATGTTGTTCATCGAAGCAAAGTGAGCATTCAATTCCGAAAATGAAAGGCTTGGCGCAGGCAGTAAGGACTGAGCATAAAGGATAGTCATGTCATTGGCCGTCTGCTCCGCTTCACGAATCTCGCCCTCCAAGCTTAATCTACTAGCTTCAAAGTCTTCTCGAATCTCCATCAAATATACGGACTCAAGTCGCAATTCTTTCTGACTTTCCCACCAAGTATCAATCTGCAGACCGATAAATAGGCCCACGACTACAACGAGAAGATCGAGTACAACAGCAAACCAGTTTTCACCACGTACGTGCGCCGTCAAGCGTCTTAATAGCATTGAATAACTCCGAGGAAAGCAGATGGAAAATTCCAGAGCGTATTGGCTGAAAATCAGTTCTTCAGATTGACGCAAATACTAAGGGTCGAGTCTGCTTTGGGTCACAAGCCGTCATATTAACTCAGAATTCTCGGCCGGCTGCTAAGCGAAGTAAAGGAGCCCCTCAGTTAGCTTCCTGGCGAGCGTCTCAGAACGGCCAATAGCGGACGTCCGTCAGACGCGTTTCGCCTCGACGAGAAAGGACCAAAATACTTTGGCTTGAATGCAGGGAGTGAATACATCTGAGATAGCTATGTACTGCTCCTTGCCGTCCTCGTCTCCGGTCAAATCATAAGTGATTACAAGTCTATCGACACGATTCCAACATTCCTTTTTCGCCGCCTGAACTAGATTCGCGCAATTATGAGAATCGATCGATATGCCTCTTACGCTTGGCTTATCAAAGCATGTAACAGCGATTGCGGTTTCTTCAATCGAAGATTTTATTTGTTCTTCACTGAATATGACTTCTGCGTCGTTCGCATATCCGGAATCCGGAATTGCGCTAAGAAGAACACCCAGGAAAGCAAAAAGACAGGCCAGATTTAGATACGTCCTCATCGACTTTGATCCTCGTTTTGATATCGCGCGTATGGCTGGTTTGGATCAGCAGCCGTCATTCTAACCCAATCCAGGCGACCGTCTCAGTTCGGCCAGAAGCGGACGTTCAATCAACAGCAGATTCGAACGATTCAACTATCTCAATCAACCCCACAATCTTGGAGTTGAACTCTTCGAGTTCTTTCGCCGGAACCCACAGTTCTTCGTGTACGGATCCACCGACTACTTGTCTCGAGAATCGCTTAAGGTATTCACTGTCCACCTCGAAGCGAGTCACATAACCACAACCACTCTCTTTTACATTCCAGTCTCTTGCTATCTGTGCGGCATATTCCTGATTCAGCACCGGATAGAAAATTGGCTGCCCAGGCAATCGTGGGGGAAAGTCTTTCCAGCCCGAATCGCGAATGAGTTCAAGTTCTGCTGGTCCGACAGGACGATAAAGCGTTTTTGTGGACACGATGTCTGCTCTTATCAATTGCGGTCGCTCGTAATTCTAGCAGGTGAACTTCTGCTTGCGGCCATTAGCGGTCACTGGTTACTGCCCCATTTTTGCCATCTCATAAGATCGGCCTCGACGATGAGAATACCGAATCCAATTAAACAAGCAGATACAAACGTAAGGCCACCGGAGACATATAGGTAACGCTCACCTCGGGCGATTTCAATAAATACGGGCAGAACAGCCAAGGAGAAAACGAGACCGACTCGAATTAAGAATGTTCCAAATCGAAAATCTGTACGGCGCAGGTCTTTGTACGCAGCAGGAATTAAAGCTCGATCAGGCCCCATTCGTGCCCATCTGAAGAACAAAAGCAAAATGGGCAGCGGTAAAACTGCATAGACGAGGTATTCGGAACTAGGGTACTGCCAAATATGCGCCCCCATAGCCGCTAACACCGCTAAGTTCGCAACTAATCCACTACGGTACACCATATTTCCGCCAACACTTGCGCATTCGTAAGTCAATTCGCCGATGTCTGCTTCGGGTCGCCAAAAGCCTGCTATCAGTTTAACACCTCGGCGGCGGCTTTCGAACGCTTACCTGCCGCTCGCCGAATTCAATCTCAACCGTCTCAGGTCGGCCAAAAGGAGACGCTCATTTCACTTGCCAAGTTTGCGACGGGACCGCGCGCTAAGAATCGTTGCAATCGCTGTTACGCCGATGGATGACAAGCCACTCAGCACTGCAAATTGCTCCGGTGCAGATCTCGCTCCATTGGCAAGCTCGAAATTCAAACCAAGACTAATAACTAATGCCAGAGTGACCGAAAGCAGAGCAACGACGAGTTTGGTCCTGACCGGGAGCCGAAAACGGAACAAGTTCGGCGACCATGAAACGGCATAGGCTACGAGGAAACCCAACACTAGCGCGACGAGATACCACGATAGAATCACCTACAAACCTCCACATATCACGTCGAATTGGCGGCTCTCAATCGACTTATCTAGACCCAATCCCGAGCGTCTCCTTTGGGTCAGTAGCCGTCATTCTAGCGTAATCCAGGCAAAGTTCTGCTTCCGGCCAATAGCAGACGTTTAGCTACCGAAACAACAGTTCGGATTTGACCTAATCATTTGCTTCGACATCTCAATGGCTTCTCGCAACTCTCTGGGCCGAAGGAGTCTTCTCTCGCTTTCCAATTTCGCCATCAAACTAGCGATAATACGACCGGCAACCTGACCGTGATCCTTGAGTGTCGCTGACTCGATGATTGTGTAGGTGTGAAGAACGGCAAATGCTTCTACGTTTGCACTTGGAGCCACGCCACTCTCATAGGAATGTTTAATGATTTCGGCCAGCAACTCCAAGCTTTCAACGCTACCAGCCTCCCACGCCTCAAGGTAAAACCTCTTGGCCAACTCTGCGTCCTCTTGCTGCCGACCCAATTCAATCATTGCAATTGGCCATCCGTCTGCGGCAGAGCGCTCAAGCCATTTCTCCTCGAGACTGCCCTGATACGCGACGAGCTTCTCGCAATCACTGAACTTTGCCCGCAAGATAGATTCCATGTTCTCGATGTCCTCTGGGTTAGAGATTCCCGAGGGCTGCTCCTGCCCAGGAAACGGAATTGTATGCGTTTGGTGAAGTTGATCGACTGCCGCCTCAAGGTCTTCTTCACTCTCAAATCGTGATTGGCATGAGCGCTGCCTTTCATGCAAAATCATGCTAATGATCGCATCGCCATTTAGCGCTGCTTCACGAAGGACTTCGTAGTTGTCGACGTCAAAATTACTGACAGTTGGCCGATCGTGCTGCCGCCAATTGATCTTCACAATTTCGCCATCCGGGAATATCAATTGATTGTCGTCTGGCAAGGCGGGAGCAAGCGATTCGGGGGCTTCAATTTGCGAGCCATCACTAGCATCTAAATCGCCATCCAGAGTCTGCGACCGCAATAATTCTTGGCTGTAGAGGTCGGGAGAGGAACTGCTTGGGCCAGATGAATCGACCAGCTGAATCACGATGACGATGCCAACTACAATGGCACCGATCAAGACCAATAACGCCGCTTTCATGATCAATAGAATATCAGGTCAATAAGAAAGATGGTTCCAGACCAACCGAGCGTCCACTTTGGGTCGGCAGCCGTCATTGTAGCTCAGTCCAAGCGACCGTCTCAGTTCGTCCAGAACCGGCCTCCTATGAAAATATTACTGTCGACTTGCTAGTCGGCATTGCCACAAAGCGTTGCGAGCACGAGTGTGGAGTCGTTTCCGCTCTGCTGATCAGACCCTTCAAAGTCGACCTCGATATGCGTAGTACGATGCTTTACGACATCCATCCACCTCTGCAGTCGTTCGGCCGTAACAGCAACGAGATTTGCCTTTGTCTGATCATAGTAGTGATCGTATACCGCTTTCCGAACGTCATACATCTGCTGAAGCGCAGCATACTTCTTGTGTTTATCAATATCAGAACCTGCGTATTGGCAAGCGATGCGCCTTTCCTCAGCCGTCACATCAGTGTTGATTAGATAGAGTGTAGTTAAGGCCTGCGAAACAAAAGTATGAGATTCTACGTTGCCCAACTTGAGCTCTGTCTGAACCATCGACGCTGGGTCGGACGGGCCGAACTCCGTGTTTAAACCGTCAAGAATTTGCAGCGTCATGTAAAACGCTATGCCGTTCGGCAGGTCGGCACTCCACTCATATTTCTGGAAGGACGGCGGCCTGTTTCCGGACGACTCTTGCGCATTGACGAGCGACGTAATCGCGAACATCAATATGACTGAGACCAATTTGGCGACTTGTCGCATCAAAAACACCCATTCTTAGAACGCTGCTTTGAGTCAGCAGCCGTCATTTTAACCCAATTCAGGCGAGCGTCTCACTTCGGCCAATTGCAGCCATTCGTGGTTACGACTTCTCCGTTTGTACTGCGCTAAAAGTAACAAGAAGGAAGCGTGTGCCGATGTTGCAATGTCCGGGCCATTTTCTATGCCGCAGCGATAACCTCAATTTCAATCATCCAGTCTGGCGTGAGCGTCTCTACAACTATCGCAGTAGTTGGGATCTTTCTATTACCCAATGCCACAGTTCGGGCATTTTGATTGTCCGTCGCGTAATCGGCATCTCTAAGATAACTGGTTACGCGCACGATGTTATCCGTCGACATATCAGCTTCCATTAAAATTCGCCGGATATTTGACCAAACTAGTTTTAGCTGTTCTTCCAACGTGACCGGGGCATTGCCTGAGGCTTCCAAACCCATCGTGCCGCTGACGAAAACGAAGCGGCTTGCATGTGTCACTTCAATTGCGTGAACGTAATCTTGCGTTGCCGCATACACACCGTCAGATGGGTTGATAATTCTTTCTTCCACTGTGAAAATCCTTTCGTATATAGAGTAAATTGCAGACTAGCTTATTGCCATTTGGATAAATAGAAGATGAACAACGAAAAGAATGACGTTCAGCCGAATGAACCTAAGCAACATGTACTAGATCGTTTTGACCGAAAAATATTAGGCACTCTGACAGAAGACGCCAAGCAGACATTCGCGGCAATCGGTCAGAAGGTAGGTCTCTCTGCACCTGCGGTCCATGCACGAATAACGCGATTGCGAAATAGCGGTGTGATCTCAGCGACTGCTGCGCGTTTGAATGGAGCGGCAG
>DDIP01000097.1 GCA_002338605.1 Proteobacteria bacterium UBA1847
TGCATCGCGGGCCGGAGTCTCTGCAATATTCAAGGTCGGCGGCGCCCAGGCGATTGCCGCAATGGCGTATGGCACAAAAACCATTCCGAAAGTCCTGAAAATATTTGGCCCCGGCAACGCCTATGTCACTGCGGCAAAGGCCATTGTCAGTATCGACCCGGCAGGCGCCGCCATCGACATGCCGGCGGGTCCGTCGGAAGTACTGGTGATCGCCGACAAATCGGCATCCCCGGCGTTCGTTGCGGCCGATCTGCTGTCGCAGGCTGAACACGGAGCCGATTCTCAGGTCATTCTTGTTACGACCGACACACAATTCGCGCAACAGGTGCGGGCAGAACTCGAAAAGCAGGTCGATGAACTGCAACGTGCCGACACAGCGCGGGCCGCACTGTGCAACTCACGCATCCTGGTGGTAGAGGGTCTCGCTACCGCGGTCGAGATCAGTAATCGATACGCACCGGAACACCTGATCATCCAGGTTGAAGAAGCGCGTTCGTTGCTGCCTGAAGTCCGCAATGCTGGCTCTGTTTTTGTTGGCCAATGGACGCCGGAATCTGTCGGTGACTACTGCAGCGGAACCAACCATGTGTTGCCTACCTACGGATACGCATCAACTTACAGCGGCTTGGGCGTTGAGCAATTCATGCGGCATATGACCGTGCAGGAAGTCAGCCGCGAAGGACTGCTCGCGCTTGCGCCAGCCATATATAGCCTGTCGGAAATGGAAGGCCTTGATGCTCATGCGGCAGCCGTACGACGGCGGCTGGGGACCGAACAATGAGTATTGTGAATCGGGCACGTCCGGAAATACGGGCGCTCAGAGCCTACCAGGCGGCGGAACAAGTGGACGATACGATTCGTCTGAATGCCAACGAATCGCCGAGTACCTGTTCGGTCGGACACTTTCGACGGCCGCTGAATCGCTATCCCGAGGTTCGTCCACTGGCTCTGCAGGCAGCACTTGCGAACCGATTCGGCAGCCGAACTGAACAGGTCCTGGTAACACGCGGCTCCAGCGAGGCGATCGACCTGATTACCCGGGCGTTTTGCAGTGCGGGTCAGGACAACGTCGTGCTGCCCTCGCCGACTTTCTCAATGTACGCACATTATGCCGAAGTCCAGGGTGCCAAGATTATCCAGGTTCCATCCGGACCGGAGCTGGATTTCCGGGTTGATATCAATGGGGTACTGGCCGCCTGCACCGATGCGACGCGAGTCGTCTTTGTCTGCACGCCCAACAATCCCACCGGTGCGACGATACCGCGTGCCGATTTACTGCGACTGATCGAAGGTCGCAGTTCGCTATCGGCTGTAGTTGTCGATGAAGCTTACGTGGAGTTCGGTCAGGAGCCATCGGCTGTAGACCTCGTGGAATCCCACCCGAACCTGCTCGTATTGCGAACGCTGTCAAAGGCCCTGGGTTTTGCGGGCGCACGTTGCGGGGCGGTAGTGGGCAGCCCCGACGTTCTCGCACTGCTGAGCGCCATCCAGGCGCCCTACGCCTTATCCACTCCGGTCATCGAATGCGTTGAAGATGGGCTACAGGCCGAATGCCTGGCGGCTGCCGATCGTGCAATCCAGGACCTGATTCGTGAGCGCGAGATACTGCTCCAGGCAGTGGCAGCACTCCCGTTCGTCATCAAGGTCTGGCCGAGCGACGCCAATTTTTTCCTCGTCCGGGTATCGAATGCGCGACGAATCATGGAGCACTGTTCGGCGCACAAGGTTCTGTTACGCCATTTTGGCGGTGAACTCGAGGACTGTATTCGGATCAGCGTCGGTAGCCGGGCCGAGAATGAGCGATTACTGCAGGTCCTCACGACAATGGATGCGAGCTGATATGGGTGAGAAAGTCCTGTTTATTGATCGCGATGGCACCCTTATCGAGGAGCCGGACGACTTCCAGGTCGACGCAATCGAAAAAGTGCGGCTGGTTCCCGGCGTTATCCCTTCTCTACTTAGCCTGCAGCGTCACGGCTTTCGCCTGGTCATGGTCAGCAACCAGGACGGGCTTGGTACCGAGGCTTTTCCGGAAAAACAGTTTCGTGACGCGCAGGATTTCGTGCTGCGTCTGTTCGATAGCCAGGGAATCACCTTCGATGAAGTCTTCATCTGTCCGCACATGCCGCAAGACCATTGCGACTGCCGCAAACCGCGGACCGGGCTCCTGACCCGGTACCTTGCCGCGACCAGTATCAATCTCGACCGGTCGGCGGTGATCGGAGACCGCAAGACAGATATGGAACTTGCAGCGCGCATCGGGGTGAACGGATTACTCATCAATTGTGACGAACCGGGTGCGCTCACATGGCCCGGTATCGTTGAAAAACTCTGCTTTTCGGATCGGGTCGCGACGGTGTCGAGAACAACCAATGAGACTCGTATCCGTTGCGCCGTGAACCTCGACTGCGCCAACACATTATCGATCCGGACCGGCATCGGCTTTTACGACCACATGCTGGAGCAAATTGCGAAACATGGAGGCTTCGGTCTTGAGTTGCAGTGTGACGGTGATCTGCAGATTGATGAACATCACACAGTTGAGGACACTGCGATTTGTCTGGGCGCCGCATTACGCGAAGCATTGGGGAATAAATCGGGCATCGGTCGGTACGGCTTTCTGCTACCGATGGACGAAAGCGAAGCCCGGGTTGCACTTGATCTATCCGGGCGTGCCGCCTTCGAATTCAGCGCGGAATTCCCGCGGCCAAATGTCGGTGAGTTATCAACCGAAATGGTGGAACACTTTTTTCGTTCCCTCAGTGAAGCGCTGGGTGCGGCCTTGCACATTAGCGTGATTGGTCACAACACTCACCACATGATTGAAGCTGCGTTCAAGTCCGTGGGCAGAGCACTGAGGCAGGCGATCTCCAAGTCCGGTACCGACATGCCATCGACAAAAGGTACGCTGTAGTGACAAGCATCGCCATTGTTGACAGCGGCGGTGCGAACATTGCATCACTACTGTTTGCGATAGAACGGCTGCAGTACCGTGCCGTCCTTACGTCAGACCGCACAACGATTGAATCAGCGGACCGCGTCATTCTGCCGGGCGTGGGAGCAGCAAAGGACGCAATGTCCAGGCTCCGACATGCCGGACTCGATGATGTGATTCGTGGCCTCAGTCAGCCGGTACTCGGAATTTGCCTGGGCATGCAGTTGCTATTTGATCGATCGGACGAAGAAGATACCGAATGCCTGGGCATCATTCCGGGTATCGC
>DDIP01000339.1:0-120 GCA_002338605.1 Proteobacteria bacterium UBA1847
CACCTCGTTTCGGAGTCAATCGCCTGCTGCCACAGGCTGCCCTGCATTGAGTAGACCAGCGATTTGCCGTCCGGTGTCCAGGCAAGCGCACTGGGTCCCGAGGTCAGCTGCGGCAGGAAC
>DDIP01000339.1:224-4400 GCA_002338605.1 Proteobacteria bacterium UBA1847
CGTCAGCTGCGGCAGGAACATCTCGCGGAAGTAGTAGTTGTGCGGGACGTCAATCTGGTCGAGTACGGGACGCCGCTCGGCAGACGCGAATCCGGCAAGCGTTATGAGAACCAAGCAGCCTGAAATCGCAGCGAAATTCAACGACGATGATGTCTTACGCAATTGCTTTACTCCAAAAAAATGGCCATGGGGTTTCCATGGCCATTGTAACGACTATTTTTGATCGGCCAATAAAGACCGACCCGGATCTTGTCGATCAGAAGCGGCGACCGTACCGCAGTCCTATGGTACGAGGACGATTGACAAGAATCGTTGAGTCCTGAGTAATCTCGTCGTACGGATCGTAATACAACCCGCCGTATCGAACGATTTGTGCGCGCTCGTCCGTCGCGTTGTCGATAAACAGGTCGAGCGACCATTGCTCTCCCTGTATGCCGGTCGCGAGGTTCAGGATTGAATAGGACGGCTGCCGTTCCCGGAGATCAGTCTCCAGGTTACTCCAGGTCGCGCCGGTGTACGCAAATGCCGCTTGCGCGTAAAGCGGCCATCGCGCACCGTCAAATTCCTGACGCGCGATCGCCGTGTACTGCAGCTCCGGCACATAAGGCATTTCCTGCCCGACGGGCGCCAGCACAACGGTTCCGCCACCGAAATACGCCGTCTGAAGTTGAGCGTCGTTGTAGGAGGCCGACAATGACAGCGTCAGGCTGTCTGTTGCGGCATACACTAAATCGAATTCAAGCCCGTCAGTTTCGGCCTTGCCAATATTGCGGATGATTGTGAGCGGCGACACGCTGTAGTCCAGGAAGGCGAACTGAAAGTTGTCCCATTCGAGGTGGTACGCGGCCCCATTGAAACGCAAACGACCGTCGGCCCACATCGTCTTCCAGCCAAATTCCATATTGTCGACCGAGTCGGGGTTGTACTTGGGCGCGAGGTCACCAGCGACCGTTGCCCGGTTCACGCCACCGGGTCGAAAGCCCTCGGAGTATGTCGCGTACAACATCTTGGAGTCGCTGAGATTGAAATTGACACCGAGCTTGAGCGTGTTACCCGTGTCTTTTGAAACGTCATTGACGTTTGGAAAATTGTAACAGGGGAACTGCGGCTGACCGCCGCCGTCCAGGCACCGCCCGAGATGACCGTTGAATCCACTCAGCGAATTGTCAAACTCGTACCAGCGGTACCCTCCGACCAGGGTCCATGTGTCGGAGACGTCGAAATTGACCTCGCCAAAGACCGCAAGATCTTTATCGACACGGTCCTGCTTCGTTTGCCACGCAACGTTGCCATTCTCAATGACAGACGACGCCGTATCGAGATCAGGCGTTTCCCAACGCAAGTCGAAATTATGCTCCTGGCGCTGCATGAAAGCACCCACGACCCAACGAGCACGCTGATCCTCATCGGACTGCAGTCGAATCTCATGGCTTTGTTTCCTGAACCGCTCGTCACCCGTGATGTACTGGCTGGGATCCGTACAGAAACCATTGGAATCGGTGTGATAACAGTTGCCGTAATAGCCGTAGTAGTTATCCAGGTATTGCGCATAATGCGTGTAATCATCAACACTTTCAGAATCCAGGTCGAGGTAGGCACCTGCGTAAACCAGGTCCAGGTTGCCTAGCTTTCCTTCAACGGTAAGCGATGCCTGGTACCAGGAAAAATCGTAAAACTCGTCGTAGAATCGACCGGCGTTAAGGTCACCGAGGTCTTCCGGGTCGTGGGTAAATACGCCGGTCGTGTCCTGATTCTGCATCATCAATCCAGGTGTAATCGTCCAGCTGTCGTTCAGATCAACCTTGAGCAGGGCGCGCATACCGGTAGTCGTCGATTCATTGAAATCTTCCTCAACCAGCGCCGCATTGTTTTTCGTGATGTTGGCGCCCCGAAACGTTACCGACGTCAAAACGTTGTCAATATAGCCGGGCGCCTCGTCGTGCCAGCCAACGAGCCGAACAGCGACATTCTCACTGACCGGCAGGTTGACGAAACCCTCAAGCGAATAACCGTTACCACCTTCGGAGACGGTGCTGCCCGCGATATCAAAACCCGCTTCAAACTCTCCCAGCCTTGGCTTGTTGGTGATGATGCGCATGGTGCCCGACTGGCTACTGGCTCCAAAGTACGTACCTTGCGGACCAGCCAGCGTTTCAATACGTTCGATATCATAGACGTGCACATCGAGAACACGATTGATCGTCGTAACGGGCTGCTCATCGAGATACACACCGACGCTCGGCAACGAGCCCGAGTGGACACCGTCACCACCGCTCGATATACCGCGCATGTACAGCAGCGATACCCCTGGCCTTTCCGACGTATAGGATACGGTTGGCAGGAACTCGATGTAGTCGGCAAAGTTATTCAGGTTGAGTTGTTCAATCTGTGTGTTGCCGAGCACCTGAACAGATACCGCCACGTCCTGTAGATTCTGTTCACGTTTTTGAGCGGTAACAATTATTTCTTCGAGTACCGGGCTGGAATCCTGTGCCTGTGCCGCGGAACCCGCCATGAGTACTGACCCGGTAATTGCGGCTGAGACTGCCGCGGCCAGTGGCTTTTGTTTGAATTGCGTCATTTACCATTCCCCCACAAAATTATGTGCTCAGGTACAAATGCAATCATCTGCAACAACGCTCGTCGCTTCAGCAGCGGAGCCGTCGCCGGTTTCGGGCGTTGCCGTGGAGCAACATCCCGAAACGTCGTAAAGCAAATACATATTTCGTTACGCCGTTTGTCGATATAGTGCGCTTATCGGAGCATGAAAAACAAGTGCGATAAGTAATTTGTATTGTGGCAAATTTGCATCAAATGCCTGGTCACTCGGGTAACTACCTCGGCAATTAACAGGTGCGTTTCATATTGTGAAAGAGCAGTCGAACAGCGCTGACCTCCAAACGGCATTGACGCATGCAGCAAATCTCTTGACTGCAGACCCGGCGCTTGCCCAGCAGCAGGCCGAAGAGATTCTGAAGGTGGTTTCCGACTCCGTCTCTGCAAAACACATACTTGCAGCCGCCCTGCGGCTGCAGGGCGACGCTGCAAAAGGGCTGACAATTATTGGTGGTCTCGTCGAGCAGCACGCCGGCGACGCCGGTATTCTTCACGAATACGCGCTGTGTCTGGGTGCCGCCGGTAAAGGTGACGAATCCATTGAGGTCCTGGGCAAAGTCCTGCAAATCGACCCGGGGCACGCTGCCGCCTGGCGATCCCTCGGTGACCAGCTCAACGCGCGCGGCGACACACGCGGCAGCGAAGAAGCCTACGACAGACACCTGGCGGCATCGACCCGACATCCCGAATTAATCGAAGCCGCCCAGCATTTGCGCAAGAAACAATTCCCGCTGGCGGAACGACTGACACGCGACGTTTTGAAAAAGGACCCGGTCGACGTCATCGCGATTCGCATGCTGGCCGCGATCGGACTCGAAGTCGGGCAAATCGATGATGCGATCAACTTGCTGCAGCGCTGCCTCGAGCTGGCGCCCGGATTTCATCTTGCCCGGCAAAACTACGCGCTTGCGCTGTCGCGACGCCAGCGTTTCGACGAAGCACTGGCAGAAATTGACCGCTTGCTGGTTGCGGAACCGAACAATCCCAACTACCGGCTGTTGAAAGGCTCGAATCTTGTTCGCAAAGGTGAGCACGAGGCCGCGCTTGAACTCTACGAAGCTTTCCTCTGGGAGTATCCACAGCAATCCGGCGCACACATGAATTATGGCCACACGCTGAAGACCGTCGGACGCCTCGATGAGTCGATCGGCGCTTACCGCACGGCCATCCGCCTGCGTCCGCAAATCGGTGAAGCGTACTGGAGCCTCGCAAACCTCAAGACATTCCGCTTCACTGACGAGGATATTGCCGAGATGCAGGCGCAGATTGACGAAGAAGACGGCGATCCAGACGATCAGTCTCACCTGCTGTTCGCACTGGGCAAGGCGATGGAAGACCGCAACGAATTTGACCAGTCTTTTGACTACTACCAGCGCGGAAACTCGATTCGAGGAAAACATCATCGGCACAATGCCAGGGCGAATGTCTTCGATACCGTTCGCCAGATCAAGACGCTGACGGCGGAGTTTTTCGAAGCGCGCAAAGGCTGGGGCAGCGCAGCACCCGACCCAATATTCATCGTTGGACTGCCTCGCGCCGGTTCGACGTTGCTCGAGCAGA
>DDIP01000059.1:0-4889 GCA_002338605.1 Proteobacteria bacterium UBA1847
GGCGTTGCCGGATCCCATTGCCAAGGCGCTCATCAAGGGCGCACAAGACTATTGGCAGGAACTCGTTGATGCCGCAGAAGCTGAGATTGCGGCCGCCCGGGATTCTATGGACGCCGAGCTTGCCGATCTCACCGCGCAACTGGAGGCCGCCAAGCAAGAAGCGGCAGCAGCCAACGACACACTCGGCGAGAAAATCAGCGCGATTGACGTACTGCAGAAAACAGCACAAGAGCAAGCGGCAGTCGTCGCCAAACAGGCCAAGGACTTGCAGGCAAGGGACGTCGAAATCGCTAATCTTCGGACCGAACTCAAGGCGCTGCGCACGCAACACGACGAAATTCGGGACGATTTGCGTACTGCCAATGTATCGCTTTCAGAATCCGCGTCGGAACAAGCACGGTTGTCGCAACGGATCGAGCGCCAGGCGACCGAGTTTGCCAAAGAAAAAACAGCGCTTCAAAAGCAATTTAGCGAATACAAGGAGCGGCTGGCCACGACGGCCGACGACATGCGCCAGGCGAACGATGCACAACGCGCGCCCGAAAAAGCAGCGCTTGCCGCTGAGCACAAAGCGACGCAATCCGAAGTCGAGGTTCAGCGTCTCGCCGACGAACTCACCGATGCGACAGATGAGTCACGTCGCCTGGCAGAAAAGTTGGGCGAGGCCCGCGGCCAGCTGGGTGCGGCGGATGCACGAATCGTCGACGACAAGACGAGTTTTGAGCGACTGTTGGCGGAGAAGGACGAGCGCGCCAAAGCGCTGAGCGGTGCTCTCGCCGAAGCACAGAAGCTTGTACGCCAGTATGTTCCGAAAGGCAAAAAGCTCGCCCAGGCGCTCATCGATGAGCGGAAGTCGGGCGGCTAGTCCCATTTTGTGAGTTGGGTCGTCGGCAGCAACAGCTCGCAGGGGCGATAATGAACGCATGCGTTTCGCGCTTTTCACATTTGTTTTGCTCTTGCCGGCTCTTTTATGGGCCCAAGATCGATCGTCGCTGACCGACGATGAAATTCGTCAAATCCTGATTCAACAATCCATTGCCTCTTACTCTGGCAATTGTCCTTGCCCATACAACCGAGCGAGCAATGGCAGTCGTTGCGGCAAACGAAGTGCTTATAGCTGCCCAGGCGGTGCAAGCCCATTGTGCTATCCAGATGATGTCTCTGACACGATGGTCGAGAAATTCAGGAAGGAAACGAACTGAGACATAGGTGTCGCTGTAAGCACCGGCTAAGACAATGAGTACAATTCGAGTTAAATAATTCGAGAAAGAATGTGAATAATTCCTTCGAAAACCCGTTTATAGGGTATGCGTGATGAAATCGACATTGAAGAATTTCTTGCAGACTTGGATCAGATTGCGGCAGAGGCCGGCGATTGGCGTGATCATTTACCGTACGAAGCGGCGTGCGCGTTTGAGTACGATGCGAATATTCGCAGTCTTTATGTGGAGCATGTATCAGGCTGCCAATATTGTCAGGAGCTAGTCGCACTTTTCGGTCTTGCACCAAGCGATCGAGTGGAAGACTAAGTCAAAGCGGCGTCGGTATAATGTTCACCATGCCAGAACGAACGAGCAAGTCAGAAAACTTCGCTGAAGCGATTGGGTACGTTTTGAAAGGGCAACACTCTATTTATGGCTATTGATGGACGTAACGTATGCGATCGATTTGCCGCAAGCGCAGCGAGTCTTGCAATTCAATTGATCGACGCCTGCACACCGATTGACAGTTTCACGTTTCGATAGAGATGGAATGTACTGCAAGTGATCGGTGGATCGTGTCGTTCACAGGAAAACAAATGAAAAAACGCGCACGACCGCATTAAAACGATGCGCTATCACTGGACATCGTCGACCAGTTGATGCGTTCTTCTCGCAAAAATTGGTCCTTTGGCTCAACCAAGTTCGTACGAATAAAAACTATTTAGCATAAATTGAAACTGGGATGGTTCTAAAGCTCGAAATGGAATGAGTTCTCGCTGCGACCAAGATTCAAAAAGATGCGCATCGATAAATTTCTTAATCAATAGCTTGCGCGTCAACCAGGATTCTCTACCTGTTCGGAGACCCGAAACGTTGCGCAAACATAAGGCACAGTTGCGCCAAAACTGTCTCCGTCCGGAGACATTGACAGGCCACGGGAAAATAGTCATTACTGATTGCAAGTGTTGTCTTGGCGTGTGCGTACCCTACACCGACTCGGAGGCACTCAGCGCACGATCTTGAATACGAGTTTCGTAATTGTATTCAACGCTAGCTATGACGACACAGGTCGCGATTCGAACTGGAGGATATGCGATGAAAATAATTTTTGTCATGTTGATGGGAGCGCCAATCGTCTTTGCCGCGGCGGCTAAGGCGCAAGTCTTTGACCCTGAATCGCCCGATTCAGCTGAGATCATTCGAGAGTCCTTCATCAATAGCGATATGCTCCCGGATGGTATTGCATTTGTCGAGCAAGCTCGAATCCTGCGTATTATTGCTGAACGTGACTTTGAACAAGCAGTCGAGTCCCTTGCTGCCGAATCCGGGCTGAGTATTGCGAAAGCGGAAGAGGCTCTCACGCTATCTCTTGGTGCCTTAGGCAGTATTGCTGTGGAGCTCCGAAACGAACAGCGACAAACCGGATGTGAGTCCAATGGCCAGCAGAAGCTCTATGGTGCGAATGTCTACACACACTTCGAGCAGATGGACGATGTGAATGAAGTGATCAGCGCCGCACATCTCGATGCCGTTAAACGCGACCTAGGTGAAGAGGCCGGGCTACTCTTCGGCGACTGGCTGGATTCACGCAAACGAAACACTAGTTACATCAAGTTCGACTTTAAGAAAGCATATGAACGTTCTGGAGAGAGCGCAGACGGTGTTCTTGCCGGGATATGTGCATCTCTGAAGGAGTAATGTGCGATGACAAAACTTACGTTAAGAATATTGCTTGTGATGCTTGTTCTAGGGCTCAACCAAGCCAGTTATGCATGGGTAATGACTAAGGAAGTTCAAGTTTTCCGAGTCCAAGGTGCGGACGCATTTACTGTCGCGAATAGCCCTGGAAGTGAAGCTGGCATTCCGTATCACGGATTGCAAGTGTATGCGTCGTTGACTGAGGAAGGAACGCTTGTCGACACTGACAACGATACCTGCTTTAGAGTCGGTACGAATCCCGTTGAGTGTATAGCGCTCGCTCATGATTCCACTACGACCGTATTGTGCGAGTACTGCGGTTCCGGATCCGCAAATATCGTCAATAATCTTGGCCAGTATCAAAATTGGGGGCCAGAATGCAAGGTTTTACAGCCCGCTGGGCCCGGAAAGTAGGTTTATTAATTGCCCGAATGAGCCTCTTGTTGTAGCGGTATATGGCCGATGCTGCGGTAACAATGGTCTCAAATCGAAGTCCACGGACTCGCTGAGGTCGCAGCAGGTTTGGCAGCGAGAATCTTGCCTCGTTGCGTCTGTTCATACACCTAAGCACGTCCACGCGAATCTGGCCTCAGGTCTATCCATCGGGGAAATAATCTCCCCAGGTACCCGTATCGTTGAAGCCCATGAGCGCGGCTTCCAGCGTATCGAGCCGAATCACGAGAAGTTGCTCCTCTGCACGAAGAACCACCGCTGTGAGATGACCGAGCGAGCGGATGGTCGATTGGGATTCCAGTTCAACCAGGCTTGCCGGCAGAGTTGCGAGGAGCCTGCGAGTCCGGGGGTAGTTGTCTTCTAGATCATTGACATCCATCGTCTTTGGTCCGTGAAGCCCTTTGTGTTCCCGCAAGAGGGCGTGTTTCCTTCACCTAAGTACAATGGCGCCTCAGCATCCCCGAAACGGACTAAAATCGGACGGTATACAAAGTCGATCCTCATGATTGTTCGATCGTCAATTTGCTTCCGAATAGAAAGCCCAGTAGGAGAATGAGTCCAAGAGTCTGCAGCAATGAAATGTCGGGAAGTTCAAATACATCGACCGCGATCCAATTCCACAATAGCCAAGTTGGCAACGTAACGATCGCCGCAACAAGTACCTGCAGAAGCGGCACAAGCAGGAGTGTTAGAAGAAATTGCATTAGTGGCCTCAGTTGGTGTCCGAGACCAAGTTCTACGGGTCGGAAACGCCCGCGACAATAGGCAAAAGGACCTGATTTTTGATTGAGGAATTTGCTCAGATCGAACGGGCTTGTGCAAGATATCTGCACACCGGACGGGGGCAATTCGCCGTTGAAAGGCTATTTGTGCAAAGAATTAGCTCTGTGCGTACAAGAATTTCGCTAGTGGTCCAGTTTAATTATAGCGTGAAGTGTATTTATCGCTAGTAGTTCATGTTTTGATCATGGGCGAGGGCGATTACCATAATCTCATTAGCCGTTACGTTACGATACAGTATACTTTCAATTCGTCGATTTTCCGGCCCAGGAGAGCCCCATGCCACGCACCGGTGTCAGCTACGACGACGTCGTCGAGTCCATCCACATTCTCGAGAAGGCCGGCTTGAATGCCTCGATCCGCAACATCCGCGAGCGCATCGGCAAGGGCAGCCTGACGACCATCGCCGAGCACAAGCGCGAGTACGAGATCAATACCGCCGACACCCCACGGGAGGCCTTGCCGGATCCGATTGCCAAGGGCCTCATGAAAGGCGCCGAGGCCTTCTGGCAGGAACTCGTTGAGGCGTCCGAGGCGGAGATCACGAAGATCCAGGAATCGGCCAATGAGACCGCTACCGAGCTGGCGTCCCGGGTATCCGAGCTCGAGCGCGATTTGGCCAACGCCCAGGAGGCGTTCAATGGGGAATCCCTCGCGAAAAAGGCCGTTGAGGACACTCTAATGGCCGCAGAATCGGCCAAGAACGAGCTGAAATCGCAATTGCAGGCTCAGAGCACCGATTTCGCCGCCGTGACG
>DDIP01000059.1:5004-9776 GCA_002338605.1 Proteobacteria bacterium UBA1847
CCGTGACGGCGCGGCTCGAAGAGGCTCGTCAAGCCGCTGAGAAAACCGACGCCGATCGCGCTGCAGTCGCCAAGCAGCTCAATGAGTCCGAGGGTGAGGTCGCGAGGCTGCTCGAACGAATCGATAACTCGGCCTCGAAGCACGCCACGCAACTCGCTCGCTTGAATACCGACTTGGCAGAAACACTGGCGACCAACGAATCCCTCACCAAGAAACTCGAATCCGCGACGCAGGCCGCTGAGAAGGCGGGCCGGGACGCCCGCGAGCAAGCCGCGCGCACCAAGGTCGCGGAGAAAGAGGTAACGAGCTTGAAGGCGGAGGTTTCGCGACTCGAGGCGAACTTCGAAAAATTCCGAACGAAAGAGGCCGACGCACGGTCAGCACTCGAAGCACAGCTCGCCCGCCAGACGGCCCTGGTCGACGAGAAAGACGCCCGTATCAGTGACCTGAAGCGTGCCAACAATGCGCTCGAGCAAGCGCTGAAATCAAAGAAGAAACCAAAAAAGACGAAACAGGCCACGTAATTGGCGCGCGACAAGCGATAGAGTAGCCGCATGGCCCGCAAGTCACTCATTGAAGACGTTTTCGACATCGTCGCCACCTTGCCGTGGTGGGTCGGCGTCATCCTGGGCGGCGCGTTCTTCTACGCGTTTAAAGTTTACATTCCCGAGTCTGTTTCGGACCCTCTGAAGCCTGCCTGGACACCGATGTTCGATGTTCTTGCATGGGCATTTCTAGGACTGTGCCTGCTCGCCGCGCTGACGAGCTTCATTCGACGGCTCCGCGACAAGCGTCTGTTTGACCGACAATCCTCGATCGAGTCGATCCGTAATCTCTCCTGGTCGCAGTTCGAGCGCTTCGTTCTCGAGGCGTACCGGCGGCAGGGATACGACGCATCAGAAACCGGTGCCGGCGCGGACGGTGGTGTCGACATCATTCTCAAAAAGGATGGCAAGACGACGCTGGTGCAGTGTAAGCAGTGGAAAACGCAACGGATTGGCGTGAAACCAATCCGTGAGCTCGCCGGCGTGGTCGCGGTTGCCAGGGCAAACCGTGGCATTTTCGTGTGTTCCGGCAGCTACACAGCGGAGGCCAAGGAGTTCGCAGCTAAGTCGGGTATTGAATTGATCGACGGGGAGGCGCTCACGGTCCTGCTTGCGGAGATCAAGGGAGAGCCAGAAGGCGACCGCGTACCACCAACCGCAAACGTCTGCCCGCGCTGCGGCAGCGACCTCGTCCGGCGGGTCGCCCGGCGCGGTGCACGCAAAGGCGAAGCGTTCCTGGGCTGCAGCGCCTTTCCGAAGTGCCGGTATTCAAGAAATCTCTAGTGAAGAAGTCGATTTAGTTTGTTACCCGAGCTGGAGATAGGCGTCCCTTTCACTGTGTAGCGACTCGTCATTTGGGCCTCGACGGAGAAGCGAATGGGAAACAATCCCCATATTTGACGAAATTCGCTTTCTCACATAGGATCTCTCGATATCGTCTGTTCAGAATCAGTCTCTTGTCGAACCCTTTGGTGAGTGTATGAAGCCCGAGATTATTCGGTACGCCGTGTCCGTCATTATGGTCCTTTCTTTCTTGCCGGTAGACGCGACTGCGCAGCTTACCGACAGGCGAGAAAGTCACGTAATCCCCTCGATTTCGAAGGTGCTGCCACCGAATGAGAATGAGTTCAGAATCGAGGAAATGTCGTGGGTTTACATCTGCTACTCGCTGCGTACGGGAGCACCGCGGGGCTGCAATCTTCTCCACCATACTCTATACGGCGTGGAAGAAAGTGACGCAAGAGGTATCGTCACTCTTGATTGCGACATCGACCAACAAACTGGCCGCGTTATGCCTAGCACCTGCGCCGACGGCGGTCACCCTCATGCAACGACGCCTACTATCACAAGACCGAAAACGCGAATCCCGGCTACGGGTCCGACGGGTGACGAACAGCTAATCCAGAATCAACAACCGCTGACCAGTAGTGACCCGTTCATGACTATTACGAACAAGTTTGTCGCGTCTGGACAGATGGCAGCGAACATCAACACGATTATCAAATACGAAGTTCCTGACAATGCCGGCCACTTTTACTGGCGCGCGCATATCGAACCACCTCCCTGCTACTTCCTACCACAGTATTGCGGTTTCATCGGAGGCCGCGGCGTCCAGCCCGATGGGACGAGAATCTGGGATGGAACCGTGGAAGTGAGCTACCGTGACTTGCGGCAACTTCCTGACTTACCGAGCCTCTATAAGAAGGTGCGAAATGGTCCGAGTGGTCCCGGTACCGATCAGCGACATACCGATGACATGTCTTTCGCAGGGGATGAAACAGCGATCGAGGCTATGCGACTCATTGCACAGGAATACTTCGCAGATACCGGTAACAAGCAACTTAGGCCCAATGACTTAAGTTTGCCGCTCGGGGGGCTATTCGATGTTCGGGGCGAGTGGCAGTGGAGTCCAGGGGGACACAAGACGCACCGATTCGGACGTGACATCGACATAAATAGACAGCCCCTTATATTCCTACCCGGCGGAGGAACCGACGAGACGCAAACGGTGAGCTGTTTCGATGACAAGGAATTTGTCGAAGCCGTGAACAAGATCTTGTTGCCGGTCAGGACGGAGGATATCAATGTGGGAGGCACGCCTACGCCGTACCAGACTGCAGTGAATTGTGAGTTTCAGAACCTCGGGCTGAAGCACATAGATGTATCCCAAATAATCGCGACACAAACACCGTAGTCTACGGGCGAGGCGATCTGATGTTTTCCAATTCGAAGAATGTAGTTGCCGTTATTTTCCTCATCTTGACCAGCAACGCGCTTGCCCAAACCGGGATCATGCCGATTCCGCAAACAGACCAGGCGATCGTCGATGTTTCGGTTGACATTGTCCCGGCAACTGGAACGCAGCCAACTCAGTATATCTATCGATATTCGTTGACGAATCCCGCATCTAGCACGAGCGGAATCTACAAATTCTCGGTTGATGTTTCCGGTCAGGGTCGCAGCTTTCTAAGACCGATTCTGCAGACTGTGCCGAAGCAAGGCGGTGCGCTTACGCGCCCAATAGAAGAAGAGATCGACTTGTTCTTTCCTTTCCTCGGATCGCAGGGTGACGGCGTTGTTCCGATCGGTCTCGAGTGCCCATCTGGATGGAACGGTGGCCTGCGTAAGGACGCAACAGCCGTGTGTTACACGGCCAATGAAACCCCTGAAATAGGGCCGGGTGAAACGCTGGCTGGCTTTGCAATTCACTCGCGCCTACCACCAATGCTTCGCAACGTCAGCACGGCACCTTTCTGGACCGTTGTTGTGGACAATCATG
Source organism: Proteobacteria bacterium UBA1847 (assembly GCA_002338605.1). Classification (GTDB taxonomy): domain Bacteria; phylum Pseudomonadota; class Gammaproteobacteria; order Steroidobacterales; family Woeseiaceae; genus UBA1847. The sequence goes on from DDIP01000059.1 coordinate 8,329, forward strand.
AGGATGCGGTAGACAGAGAAGCTGCGTTTGACGTGTTGGAGAACTTGCAGCAAGCACAAACAAGTATCGGTCCAGGGTACATCTATCCTGCCGAACGGCGCCATTACACAACGTTTGAGAAAGACGTAGCCGAAATGGTCGATATGGGTTGGGTTCCCGATGCCGTACTTGCCCAAGAAATCATCGCGATTGTTGACGATGCGGGGGAGCTGTTTAATTCGGCTCAAGGCTCCGCGGCCAAGTTGAGGCTCAACGATCTGATTGATGCAATCGATTCCGCGCCGAGCGGCGCTATTTTGACCACCGCCGTTGAACATCTGGTCACAAGCGTTGACAGCATTCAACAATTCGGATCGAACACCTTTCCAACAGGGGGCCTGGACAAGCAATATCGGGCGATTCCATTGTCTGCTGACATGAAGGTCGGCGACACTTTCGAGATGGAAGTATTCGTCTTCCGCCTGAACAACTACGACTTCGAAAACGGCGTTTTCGAGGACCCGGTTGTTGGCGATACGGTCTACTTCCAATGTGACCCTTTCTCACCCGACCCCGATCCTTGCCCGAACTTTCCAAGTCAGAATAGCTCGATTCCGGTAACCACTGGTCCCGGTGGCATTGCGAGGTTCTCTTATACGGGAAGTGTCGTTGGTACAGACACGTTCGTTCTGTGCGGCTATAGCTTCTGCGAAGGCGAAGAGGCTCGCGTTACCGTCGATTGGACCAGTGACGTGGATCTTGTCGTCGAGGCATTCTCACCGCCGCTTATCAAGGCGGCGACGGGCGAGTTGATCCAGTTCATCGATCGAACCGCAAACTACGGGGATGCGCTTAGCGGCGAGTCAGTAACGCGGTACTACATTTCAAGTAGTCCCAACCCTGATCCGGCAACAGCGAATGTCGTTGGGGACCGTGCAATACCGGTACTGCAATCGGGCGAAGTTAGCGAAAGTGGAGTAGTGCAGTTTCCGCTCCCGCCCGGGTTCTCTCTCGACTTCCACTATCTCATCGCTTGCGCTGATGCCGAGGATGTTGTCGTCGAGTCCGACGAAACCAACAACTGCTCGACCGCTGATCTTGAAGGGATTGAGCATATTGCGATCGCGGTAGCCGACTTTGACGATTTGATGGCGTTGGCCGCAACAGATGTGTCAATTGAGGAGGGCGACTCAGGGATCAGTCAGGTTGCTATACCCGTCGATCTTGGTCAACGCAACCCGTCGGCTGACATAGTCGTCGCATACGAAACAACCGATGGGACCGCTTCCGCATCAGACGGAGATTATGTCGCGACATCAGGCCAGATTGTTTTTCCGGCGGGCACCGGTTCAATGTCGCAGAGTATCGTTGTTGATGTAGTCGGCGATACCTTGATCGAGTCAGATGAATCTCTATCTGTCGTGTTGTCAGTCGAGTCCGGTGGCGCGTTGATTGCCGACCCAGAAGTC
>DDIP01000301.1 GCA_002338605.1 Proteobacteria bacterium UBA1847
CAAGGTCGAACAACTGCATCGCCACCCGACCCGCCGTCATCGTGACGGGGTTTGCCGAGAAGGTACCGGAATGCGGAAACAGTACCGGTTTCTTTAATGGGTCCATTACGCTCATTACATCGCGCGAGCCGGCAATGGCGCCAACGGGGAACCCACCGCCGATCATTTTCCCCATGGCCGTCAGGTCCGGTTTTATGCCCAGCGCTTCCTGAGCACCCTGATAGCCGCAACGGAAAGTAATCACCTCATCGCAAACCAGCAGTATTCCGTTTCGTTTGGTCCACTGCCTCAGCGCCTTTACGTACTCCTGCTCTGCAGGAATCAGCCCAATTCGATGTGGCACCAGATCCAGCAGGACGCAGGCAAGGCTGTCGACCTCTCGCTCAAGAATTTCGATTGCTTGCGCAGCATTGTTGAACGGTATGACGACCACATCGTTCAAAGTGGATTCCGGTGTCCCGTGCGAAACGGGAACTCTTGCCGGACTCTCCGCGTCACCCCAGTTGCTCGGATTTGACGTCTGGCTGACCTCTGCGAAATCGTAAAGCCCGTGATAGGCACCTTCGACTTTTGCGATCTTTGGACGACCTGTATACGCACGAGCAGCTTTCAAGCAACTCATGACAGCTTCTGTGCCGGAGTTTACAAATCGAATGTTTTCGAACGCATCGACACGGCTGACCATGTCTTCCGCGTATAGCACCTCCTGTTCTGTCGCCAGGGTAAATGCCGTGCCACGACGCAGCTGTTCGCTTACCGCCGCCACTATTTCCGGGTGGGCATGTCCATGAATCAGCGATGCCATGTTATTGGCAAAGTCTATGCGTTCGTTGCCTTCAATATCGGTAACATAACAACCCTTGCCATGATCAACGTAGAACGGATGGGGCTTCCTGAGCACCGTGTTTCTGCTGCATCCGCCAGGCATGACTCGCAAGGCGCGATCATAGAGCTTCGCGCTACGCGACGGTGCCCGTTCACCGTCTGCAGCTGAATTCGGGATTGTCGTACTCATAGCGATGCGGCTTTGCCGGCTTCGGCGTGGCCCGGAATAATAATTGCCGCACCGGTATTGTCCTGCAAGGTCTGCAAGTCAATGTCAGGCGCGAGCTCGACAAGTTCAAAGGCACCATTGCGAACATCAAAAATTGCCATATCGGTATAGACGCGCGAAACAACAGCAAGGCCGGTCGCCGGCAGAGTGATGGATTCGACCAGCTTCGGTTTGCCGGATTTCGTACAGTGCTGAGTCGCAACGAAGATTTGTTTTGCGCCTGCGACCAGGTCCATGGCACCGCCGACCGCCGGTGCGGCATCGGCTTCACCTATTGACCAGTTGGCCAGGTCCCCAGCTTGCGAAACCTGCATCGCTCCGAGCACGCAGATGTCGATGTGCCCGCCCCGAATCATCGCGAAGCTGTCCGCATGGTGAAAAAAAGAAGCGCCCGTAATTGCTGTTACGTGTCTTTTTCCCGCATTGATCAACTCCGGATCTTCCTCACCCGCTGGTGGAGCCGGCCCCATTCCAAGCAGACCATTTTCGGTATGAAAAATCACCTCTCTACCATCCGGAATGTGATTCACGACACTCTCCGGCATCCCGATACCCAGATTGACGAACGCACCATCGGGTATGTCCGCCGCAATTTTTCTTGCGATGTCCTGCCGACTCCAACCCATTGCCGTATTGGTAGCTGTTGTCATGGATATTGCGCTCCCGCGGCGACCAGGTCGGATTCTTGAAGCGGAGTGGAGACCGCGACAATTCTGTCTACATATATCGCCGGAGTGACGATTGACTCCGGCTCCAGCTCGCCGGCAGCTACGTACTTGTCCGCTTGTACAATGGTGGTTTGTGCCGCGGTTGCCATGACCGGTGAGAAATTTCTTGCCGTCTTATTGTAAACAAGATTACCCAGGCGATCGGCGCTCCGGCACTTAATCAATGCAAAGTCTGCGGTTAGCGCATGTTCCAGCACGTACTCGCGCCCGTTGAACTGCCGGAGCTCTTTCCCTTCGGCGAGTTGGGTACCGACCGAAGTCGCTGTAAAAAATGCAGGAATACCCGCACCGCCAGCTCGAATTCTTTCGGCCAGCGTACCCTGAGGAACCAACTCGAGTTCAATCTTGTTTCTCGAATAAAGATCCGGGAACACCGTAGAGTTTGCCGTTCTTGGAAAAGAGCAGATCATTTTCGCAACCCGGCCGTTCTCAATCAGGGCCGCCAGCCCGACATGTCCGCTACCGGTATTGTTATTGACTACCGTCAATTCGCGTGCACCCTGATCGATCAATGCGTGAATCAGCTCGATCGGACTCCCCGCCTCACCAAACCCACCGATCAGCACAGTGGCGCCATCAAATATGTCAGCCACTGCTGCTGCTGCCGAATCATAGAGTTTGTGAATCATATGAATGTGTCACTAAAAAGTGATCTAGCGCTCCAAATACTTAAGCTTGTCTTTGACACCGCTCCATTTAGCCGCTTCCGGCAGGGGGTCTTTCTTCTCAGTGATGTTAGGCCATATTTCAGCAAGCTCGGCATTGAGTTTCAGAAAGACCTTTTGCTCCACAGGAAGATCGTCCTCTGAGTAAATGGCGTTTTCAGGGCATACCGGCACGCAGTCCTCGCAGTCAATGCATTCATCAGGATTGATCACAAGAAAGTTCGGCCCTTCGTAGAAACAATCGACCGGACACACCTCAACGCAGGCCGTGTCTTTACATTGAATGCAGTTTTCACCAACAACGAATGTCATTTCTTCACACCTCGAATCGATCAGGCTTGTTGCAGCAATGGCGTGAAATTCTGCTTCTCTCCGACGTGGGTAAATAATCCTGCCTCGTCGAAGATCACACGGTCGTCGTAGCCACTGAACCAGATCGCCTCCGGGTTGCGACCGACAATGCTTACCTTGCCACGGTCCGGAGCATCTGCAGCGCCACGCAGAAGTTTGAGCACAACGAAACCATTCTCCGTGCCCGGAATACCCGCCAGAGGTTCATTCGTGACTGCTGCCACTTCTGTCTTGCCCCGGTAATGTGTGATGGACAGCCGCGCGTGACTTTCAACGCCGGAGAGGCCTTTCTGCGACTCGTTGAGTATGCGCCAGACTTCCTCAATTGGAAGATTAAACGCCTTGTGGCCAATAATGTCTCGCCCACAGAAGAAATAGTGGTTCTCCACTCTGTTTCGGCGAAGCTCTCGCTGCATGATGCGCAACGCGTCCGGGTCGCCATTAATTCCCTTGATAATCGGAGCCTGGTTGTCGATGCTTATCCACTCTCGCTTGCCAAGCTCCTTGATGCTCCGTTTGGTGCTCGGAACCCACTCAAGTCCGCCGTCCGGGTCATCGATATAGTTCCCTTCGGCATCTTTGACAAGAAACTCATCCGGATGATTGAAGTGAACCATCAGACGTATTTGCGTTGACGGGTACGCCTCGTGGAACTTGTCCACCATATCGAAGAAAGTTTCGTCAAACCGATCGGGGTAAAAGGCAAGCTCCTTGGTCCCCAGTCTGATGGACTCGATTCCGGCGTCGGCCAGGGCAGACCACCACTCCGCGATATTGTTGTTTCCCAGCACCATCGGATCACCGCCGGACATCAAAATTTCGCGGAGCTTCTCACGACCGGTTTCAGGATGGCGCCCACCGTTGGCGGCAACCTCTTTGTTGTGTTTGAGAATGTAGTTGACGATATCCGGTATTTGCGCCAGACCCTTTGGCGCAATAGTTCCGTCGGGGCGCGCGACATCTTTCTTGGCAATCAGTTCTTCGCGATAACAGAATCTGCAGTGCGCTGAACAAGTCGAGGCGACGTAGATCAGCCCAAGTTCGTACTTGTGAATCAGGCCTTCTACCGGGCTGTAGTCCATTTGATTGCCTGGATCCGGTGCACCTTCCAGATCATAAGTTTCTTTCGGACTGGCCTTTACCAGCGTTTGAATAGCAGCACTGGTTTTCGCCAGCTCAAAATAGTGGCGTGTTATTTTGACCGGCATACGTGACTCAACATCCTGAGTCGTTCCGCGCAGGTCAACAAGACTCTGCAGCTCCGACTTGGAATAAAAGCCTTGCATTTCTTCGGGCACGTTGTTGTCGAGGAACTTGCCGAGACCTGTAATGATTTCCCGCTTGTACTTGCCCTTCTGCACTGACGCCAGGAAGGCCTGTGCCTTTTCCGATACTTGAAATTTCTCTTGATTTGCCATGACTGCCGCCAGTTGGGTTAGGTTATTAGACAGTCCCATAGTGCGGTCAAATCAACGGGGCGACAATCGAGAATTGGTCACTTCTTTGTGAGTTCTTGTAATGGCTATTCGATGTTGATCAATCGTGCACGACTTTGGTTTTCGCCGTCAGGTTCTCGCGAATTCCGAACACGTTTTCATCCGGGTCGCGAAAAAACGCAAGCTTGACCCAGTCACCGAGTTCGACAATTTCGTCAACATCGACGCCATTGCTGACCAGACCTTCTCGCACCGCTTTAATATCGGTGACGACGAACGTCACCTTTTTGCCGCCAAGACCGGCACCATCAGGATTCAGGTACAGTCCCAATGCCGTATTCGGCAGGGCATCCAGGGTAAGTTGTCGCCATGATCCGGCGCTGTGTTTGTCGTCCAGCTTGAAACCCAGCTTGTCCTGATACCAGGCCAAACTGCGATCCAGGTCGGTCACATCGACCTTTACGACGAATCCGTAATCACTAAGCGAACCGGCCAAACTCACATCTTTCTCCTCGCTTGTCAGGATCTTGAGCTCCGGAACCCTGAGCGTCTGCATTCGTCCAGCCGATTCAATCAGCGGTTCGACCGGTCGCAGGCGATATTTGCGCTTCGGCAGGCGCTCCGGGCTAATCGTAATGGGTCGGTAAATCTCAACCCGGTCGCCGTCATTGAGAACGGTATCCGCACTCGCGATCTTGCCAAATATGCCGATCTTGTTTGCGGTGAGGTCAATAGCAGGAAACTCGGCCAGAACACCCGACTCGTTGATGGCGTCAATTGCGGTCGCGCCTGCCGGACAATCGAGATACCGCCAGAAATTCTTGTGGGGAGTCGCGTATGCAACGCTGACCCTCAGCAGTGGCCTATCATTACCTGATGTCATACAACATCACTCACGATTTTGACTTCGCCGTTGACAGGTTAGCGACAAAAACCTTGGCTGCGGAGCGGTTCTCCAGCCATTTGTCCAACATTCGCTTGCCCGCCAGGATAAAGCCCAGCGCAATGAACCCACCGGACGGCAGAGCGAATAGCAAGAATCCACGATAGTCCTGGATCAAGGTTGTTTCGAGAAACGAGAACCCGCTGCCCAGCAGGATCGATGCATTGGCGAACAGCGTTCCGTTGCCCAGCACCTCCCGGCTTGCACCTAAAATCACCAGTACAAACGTGAAGCCCAAACCCATCATCAGGCCATCGAATATGGACGGTGCCACAGCGTTTTTCGAAGCAAACGCTTCCGCACGTCCCAGAATTGCACAGTTGGTGACGATCAGCGGAATAAACAAGCCAAGCACTTTGTACAGCTCGTGCATCCAGGCGTTCATTGCCATATCGACCAGCGTCACAACTGTGGCGATAATAAGAACGAAATCCGGGATGCGAACCTCTGGCGTAATAAGGTTCCTGAACAGGGACACCGTCGCATTCGACAGCACCAGAACGACCACAGTTGCAATACCCATTCCGAGGCCATTGGTCGCCGTGCCCGTTACAGCGAGCAACGGGCATAGCGCAAGCAATTGTGCGAACACAATATTATTGGTCCAAAGGCCTTCGCGTGCATTCTCTTTGTAATTGATACTCATTGTTGGCTTTCCGTATTTACATGCAGCAGTTCCTGCTTCTTCTCTTCAAAAAATTCGAGGCCCGAACGAATTGACTTCACCACGGCTCGCGGCGTAATCGTTGCCCCGGTGAACTGGTCGAACTCGCCGCCATCCTTACGCACAGACCAGCCGCTCCGGCTCGGATTGTTGATCGACAAGCCGTCAAAACCAAGAACCCAGTCATCCTTCTGAACCTCTATTTTGTCGCCCAATCCGGGTGTTTCGCTATGTGAAAGTATTCGCACGCCCAGTATGCGTCCATCTGGCCCAATCGCAATGATCGAACGAATCTCGCCGCTATAACCGTTTTCGGAGACCTCAAAAATTACTGCAGTCACCGCGTTGTTTCGTGTCGCTTGATATACCAATACTGACTCGCCTTCCGAATTTTCCTCAGTAATGGTACTTGCGAGCAAATCGTTGTCGTAGAGCGTGTCGGGTACGACCTGGGAAATCGATGCCTTCAGGTCTTCCTCGATACGTAGCGCAATTTCGTCTTTGGTGACAAGGTTGCCGAAGCTCAAGAGCGTCGTTGCGACGAGCGTACTGGCGCCAAGCAAAATTGCCTGGTACGTGACAGTCTCTCGAAACTTGCTTTTATTTTCGACTTTCTTATTCATTTACCGGCGCGACAGACCTAGTGGGTCGCCCTTGTTTGTTCGGCCAAAAATTCTTGGTCGCATATAACGATTGATCAGAGGTGTTACTGCATTCATTAACAATATGGCAAACGACATTCCCTCCGGGTATTGCGCCCACGTTCTTATCAGATAGATAAGCGCACCAAGTGATGCACCGAAAAACAGCTGGCCTTTGGGAGATGTTGGCGACGTAACCGGATCTGTGGCGATGAAAAAGGCACCTAGTACAGCCGACCCAGTGAACAAGTGAATGGTGGCATCAGGATAAGTCGCGGGATCGATCAAGTTGAAGACTGTTGCAATCAGCGCCAGGGACAATAGCGTGCTGACCGGTATGAACCATCGAATCACGCGCGTGAAGATGAGCAGTATTCCACCAATAAGTAACAGGATGTCCGCGCCTTCCGCCATGCTTCCCGCGTTATTGCCAGCCAGCCACAGGCCGAGATCGTACTGTCCTGCGATGCCATCCTGTACGACACCACCGTGACCGACGGCCACTTTGACCGAGTCAAGAACTGTCGCTCCTGTATAGGCATCGATACTCATACCGCCAAAGACTATCTGTACGCCCTGCAGAAAATTCGGCGCGTCGGCGCTGAAGAGTGGTAAAGGATTGACAAATGCGGTCATTTCAAGCGGAAAAGACAGCAGCAGCACGACGCGACCAACCATCGCGGGATTGAAGACGTTTTGCCCGAGACCGCCGAACACATGTTTGCCGATAACGATCGCAACTGCCGACCCGAGCACGGCAACCCACCAAGGTGCCCACGGCGGCAAACTTATGGCCAACAACCACGCGGTCAGCATGGCAGAACCATCACTGACAAATCGGACGACAGGCTTTTTCGCTATCAGCAATGACAGAATTTCGAAAAGCAATGCCGATGCAATTGCGATCGTGAACAGGATTATCGCCGGCCAACCGTAGAGATAGAGCCCATAGCTTGTTGCTGGGACCAGCGCCAGCATGACGAGCGTCATTGTTCGCGTAACGCTTTTTTCCTTGCGCACATACGGTCCGCTCATCTCTGGTATGGATTTCATCACAGCCCTTCTTTTGCGAGTCGCTTCTCACGAGCCTCTGTAAGAACTTTGATCTTGTCGTGCCTTCGTTTGTCGGCGTCCTGCTCTTTGAGTCGGCCTTTTCCATAATTGAAGAACTGCACGAGCGGAATGTGAGACGGACAAACATAGTTGCAGGACCCGCAACTAATACAGTCGCGGAGCCCGATCTCGTCCGCACCGTCCACATCCTCATGGTCAATTCGGTTCATCATTTCCATAGGTAGAAGCCCGGCGGGACAAACCGCAACGCAACTTCCGCAGCCAATACATGGCATGATATTCTGTTCAGGAATTTCGGTACCGCGCAGCGCCAGTATTCCTGAGGTCCCCTTTACGATCGGCACCTCAAGATTGGGCAGTGGCTGTCCCATCATCGGGCCGCCCATGAGCAGTTGTTTCGGCTCCTCAATCAGACCTCCGCTTTGTTTCATCAACTCTGCAACCGGCGTACCTACCAGGGCTTCGTAATTTGCCGGCCGCTTCACTGCCTCACCGCTTAAAGTGACAATGCGGGAAATCAGCGGGCGCCCCAACTTACAGGCCTCATACACCGCGAATGCCGTTGCAACATTGTTAACAATGACTCCGAGATCTGCCGTTCTGCCGCTGGCCGGCGTTTCTCGTCCGGTTATGGCCTGTACAAGATGCGCCGATGAGCCCATAGGATATCGCGCAGGAACATAAACCACTTCGATACGGGAATCCTGCCCTGCCGCAACCTGCATCGACTTGAATGACGCAGGCTTGTTGTCCTCAATGGCGATATAGGCCTTGGAGACACCCAGTGCCTTCATCATGTACTGAGTCCCAATGATCGTCTCGTTGGCTCGTTCCCGCATTAGCCGGTCGTCACATGTCAGATACGGTTCACATTCAGCACCATTGAGAATCAGGCTGTCGAGGGCGTACTTTTCACCCATTGACAGTTTGACGGCGGACGGAAAAGCGGCCCCTCCCATACCGACGACGCCTGCTTCGGATACGCGCTCCGCGATTTCTTTCGGACTGGCTGTCTCGAGTTCCAGGGGTTGTGGAAGCTTGCACCACTCGTCGCGTCCATCCGGTTCCAATGACAAAGTCAGGACGGGGAGTCCGGATGGGTGCGGTGCAAGATAATTGCCAATTCGCGTAACGAAACCTGACGTCGGCGCGTGGACCGGCGCTGAAACAGCGCCCTTGCTCTCGGCAATAAGTTGTCCTTTCTTGACTCGGCAGCCAACCGACACTATCGGCACCGCCGGTGAGCCTACATGCTGTTGTAACGGAACATGCAACAGCCGCGGCATTGGTAACTTCTCTACGGGCGTTTCGGCCGTTAGCTCTTTTCGGCCAGTGACTTTCGCACCACCGCGGATGCCAAATACGTTCATCGTGTGCGAGCCTGGTGCCCTGGTGAATCCGGCTTGTGCCAGTGCCAGGTCTGAACAGTGGTTTCAATCGGCACCATGCGAAGCGCCCCGGTTGGACACATGGGAATACACTCTTCGCACGATGTACAAACTTCCGGAATAACCGTATGAATCTGCTGCGGCGCACCTAATAAAGAATCGGTCGGGCAAACCTGGAAGCATCGGGTGCAGCCGATACAGATGGATTCATCTACAAAGGCAATCGTCTTTTCTTTTTCTTCCATTGAAGACAAATCAAGATCCACACCCATTTTCTCCGCCAATAATGCGGCTGTTGACATTCCACCCGGTGGGCATTTCGTGACTACATCACCATCGTTCACAATTGCCTCAGCATAAGGTCTGCAACCCGGATAGCCGCATTGGGCACATTGAATACCTGGCAGAATTGCTTCGACTTCATCAATCAGTGGATTGCCCTCGACCTTGAAAAAGCGCGCTGCCAATCCAAGCACGACGCCCAGGACAACACCGAGCGCCGTCAAGGTGAGCACTGCCTCAATCATTGTCGTTCTCCATCAACTTGCCAGCCCTGCAAAACCAAGAAAAGCCAGTGCCAGCAATCCTGCCGTCACGAATCCAATCGGTGCTCCCTCGAAACTTTCCGGTACATCAGCCGAAGCCAGTCGCTCCCGCAAGCCGGCGAAAATAACCATTACCAATGTGAAACCCAGTGCCGAAGCGAGGCCGTACACGAGGCTTTGCATGAAAGAATGCGACTCCTGTGTGTTCAATAGTGCGACGCCCAATACCGCGCAGTTTGTTGTAATCAGCGGCAAAAATATGCCGAGTACCTGGTAGAGCATCGGCGACACTTTTTTGATAAACACTTCCGTGAATTGCACGACGGCCGCGATGACCAGAATAAACGTAAGAATTCGCAAAAACTCGACGTTCAGCGGCTCAAGGACAAAAGTGTTCAATGCCCAGCTAGCGACTGCGGACAGGGTCAGGACAAAGGTTGTTGCAAATCCCATCCCGATAGCCGTATCAATCTTGTTGGAGACACCCATGAATGGGCACAAACCCAGGAACTTTACCAGGACAACATTGTTGACCAATGCCGTAGCGGTTATGAGCAAAGCGTATTCTTTCATTAACGTCTCCAGTGACCTTTAGCCAAGCGTCTTTAGTTCGACGTATTGCTCATCGCCAGAAGAAACCAGTCGCATGCAAATGGGGAGGATCTCCCGCTCCCACCGCTCCGAACTATAGAGGTGACGACTGT
>DDIP01000096.1 GCA_002338605.1 Proteobacteria bacterium UBA1847
GGCTTTGTGCTGGATCTTACGGAGTTGGGGCATCTTAGATATGGCTGGCGCGGCCATGGGCTGCTCCAGCGCTGCGCCGGGCACCAACGACCTCGCGTGGGCTGTTGCCGACATGGCTCTTGCCCGCGCCGAAGGTAGTCCAAAGCGCTTTTACAGTGTTTCTGCTCAGATACGAAGTGAACAAAAGGACTACTACACAAATCTTGAATGGGCTCATAAGGGAGAGGTCGAGGTACGAGTTATTCGGTGGCGATTGAATAGAGTAGCCACAGCTACCTTTTTCGCGAACGAAGTGGAAGCGCTCGGTAACCACGTTCTGCTCATACGTCGAATGGAGTACTGCATTCGACGGGGAGCTGGGTAACAACCGACGATTCCTATACCGGTCAAAAAATTATCAGAGCTTTCATCGGCCTTCCTATCGTGAGTCTAGTTGAGCGCTACTAGTTCGCTGCAAAGAGTTTGATGTAGTCAGAGTAATGGAATACCCGGTTGCGTGCGTTGCCCGTACTCTCCGAAAGAATGCCAACATCAACCATGCGCTCGATAAGCCGGTTGGCTGAAGTGAAGCTCACATCGAGCATTTCTGCTATCGGATTGACCGACACCAGCGGAAACCGGAATAGGAGCTCGTGAACCTTCAGTGCGTTGCCGGCGACTCGCCCCAACTCATTGATGATCTTATCGCGATCGGTTTCACGAAGATTGACGATGGCGCGTGCCGTATCCGTAGCCTCTCGGGACACATCGGCGACTCCCTTGAGAAAATACTTTAGCCAGGCTTCCCAGCCGCCATCGTTTCGAATGTTCTGCAGATGCTCGTAGTACTCAGTTCGATGCGCCTTAAAGTAATGCGAAAGATACAGGACAGGGAACTGCAGTATCTCTTGCTCGCAAAGCATGAACGTAATGAGCAAACGCCCGACACGGCCGTTGCCATCGAGGAAAGGATGAATAGTCTCAAACTGCGGGTGTGTTAAACCGATTCTTATCAGCGCCGGCATCGAGTCCCTGGCGTGCATGAAGTGTTCCAAATCACTCAATGCCTGCGGCACCTCATGTGGCGGTGGCGGGATAAAGGTTGCGTCATTCAGGGTTGCACCCGCGGGACCAATCCAGTTCTGAGATTTTCGCAGTTCTCCCGGCTGAAGATTGGCACCGCGAACACCCCGTAGCAGGCGCTCGTGTATTTCCCGAATGAGTCGGACTGAGATGGGCAGCTCGTCCAGGCGCTCCAGACCATAGTTGAGGGCTGCTACGTAGTTCGAGACCTCGCGGACATCCGCCGGTCGATCCGGGTCGTAGATTCTGGCCTCGGCCCGGAGTAGATCGTTGAGCGAGCTCTGGGTGCCCTCGATCTGGCTGGACAGCACCGCCTCTTTGCGGACGTACATCAGTACGAACAAGTCCGAATCCGGCAAGGTCTGGATTGATCCATCCAGTCGGCCAAGCGCTCGATCCGCTGTCGACAACAGTGTCTGCAGCTCGTCGTCCATGGCTATTGGCGGGTCCGGCGGCAGTGGTGACGGGATGAAGGCCTGGTAGCTGGATGGCTGTTTTTGGAGGGTGCCGGATCTCATGTGGTTGTTTCCGCGGTAACACTATATTTGCAGTAGCCGCAACTATAGCATGATTTCGCACCTATATTAAAGCTTAGTGCAGATAAGGGGAGGTCAGATCCACAAATGTGCGGCTGTCGCAAATAGTCCGGTTTCGACGATTCGGTGGCGAGTACAACTACGCGGCCACTGCAAATCTGGCAATATCGCGGTGTGGTAAAACAACGGATGAGGCGCCGCCGGAGCTGCCGCCGCAGGCGGATAGGCTTAGTAAAGCCGTTAGGAATACTGCTCTGGGGGCGTCGGCGTGCACAAACAGATCGTACGTCACTTGTGACGCGGCGTACTATCGTCAGAGTTACATTTTAATAACGTCGCAGTTTGCCGTATGGTTTCTGTCGTCGATGCGTTTCGGATGAGAACGAGGTATTCCGATGAACATTAGATCGCAAATACCAGTGCTTGCATTGTTCACCGCATGGTTCGCTGTCGCCCAGGCCGAAGATCTGGGTCCGCTGGGACTCTCAATCATGCTTGGCGACTCCAACCGGCTTGAATCTTCGCTGGCAAAAGCCTCCCAGGAGCAGAAAGAACAGGCCGTAATTGCTGCGATACGCAATTATGTTGACCCGATGTACAGTATTGGTGGTAGCAAAAACGGCTACGTTGATATCATCCGCCTCCTGCTTGAGGACGGTGCAGACCCGAATGCCTGGCGGCTTCAGGGCTACGAGGCACCAAAGAAAACAACCGTTGACGGGGCACCCGGTATCAGCATGGTTTCCCGTTCTAGCCGAGCCCTGCTCCCCGAAATTGTTAAGGCCGATGCAGAGGGCACCACTGCACTGCGGCTGGCACTCGATTTTGCGAACGACGACAAAGACCATCCGCTGGTGAAGCTCCTACTGGAACACGGCGCGACCGACGAACCGTGAGTCCCTGCACGGTCTGGGTTGAAATGAATGAATTTCCCGTTCGTACTCGAAGATGTCGGTCTTTCCATTGTCCGTTGGCTAGATCCGATTCATAGACCTGGTATGTCGAATCGTCATCTCATTTTCTCTGCACTCTGATTCACACGAATCCCCCGCTTATCGCGCAGCTGGCTCATCGATCGCGGCAGCCATTTCTGCTTCCGACTGGATGATTGCAGCCACTTTTTCACGAATCAATTGAAAACGTGGCAGCTCTCGCAAGCCTTCGAGGTTTCTCTCAATATCGAGATAGTACCAAAGCTTAATGCGAAAACCTTCGTCTACGGCTTGCTCGAGTTTTATAATTGCTTCGTCATGTTCTCCACGAATTGCCAGCGCACCGACATCGGTTAGCCAATAGCCGAGCTGCCCGAAACGCGACAAACCCTCCATGACGTTCAACGCCCCAGCCGAGAGGTGCATCGCTTTGTCCTGCTTGCCAGATTTTGAATAGACAAGCGCCAGATCGACGGCGGCAACGTAGTTTTCATTGTTCACGTCCGGCTTTTCAGGCTCCGTCAGCTCTGGATACTGAATGGAATATCGCGACAATGCTGATTCGATATTCCCATCATCAAGATCACGATCTCTAAGTAAGCGTAGTGCGTCCCATTGTCGCGGCCGCCTTTTGAGTATCACTTGTGCATCTTCGAGCGCCGCCGCTTGATTGCCAAGTCGCAAGTTGAACGTCATACGGACCAAACGAACCCAGAAAAGATCCGGTTGCAGCGCCATGCCAAGATCAACGTGATGCCTTGCGCGCTCAAGATCGCCAATTTCGAGGTAGGCAAACGCGGGCGTCACTTGCATAGAAGGACTTTCTGGGTCTAGTTCGGCCGCTTTCCGATACCAAACCAACGACTCGGCGACGTCTCCATACACAAGGTATTTCAATGCGCCCATGTGGAGCCTGACTAGCGCATTATGGGGCAGCACCCTGACCGCGATGAGGAAATTCTGCACCGCATCGTCATAGCGTGCGACCGCCTCATAGTAGCGTCCCAGTTCAAGCTGAATAACTCCGGACAGTGGGTCAAGCAGCGATGCGTGCTGTGCCAATTCGATTGCCTCATCTTTGCGGTCCTGGCGCCAGCGCAGATTCGCCAGAACACGATGGGCATGTGCGTAACTTGGCTGCAGCTCCAGAGCCAATTCGATCGCTTCTTCGGCCGCCGTTGCGTCGCCCAGCAGTATTTGAAGCGTCGCGTTAGCGACATAGGCTTCGGCAAGTTCGGGATCCAGTTCTATCGCACGCAGAATATGCGGCTCAGCAGCCTTGATTGCGTCTGTCGCCTGCATGCCACCATAGAAATAGATCGCAAGACGCAAGTAGGCGTCGGCCAGTGCGGCGTGGGCCTGAGCGTAGTCCGGGTCAATTTCAATCGCCAGATTGAAGTGCTCGGCTGCTGATCTCAGCGCCGTTACCGACTCTGTACGAACCAGCCGACGACCGATAACGTACTCGCTGTAGGCTCTGAAGTCTGTCGTTGGTGCAGCTTGCGAAACCGGTTGTTTCGCATCGAGCGCATCGGCTAGCTCGCGAACAACATGCTGCACAAGCTCACTCTGAACTGCGAACAGATCGTCGACGGGTAACTCACGGTCGTAGGTTTCCGCCCAAAGATGAGAGTCACCTGCCGGATCGATTAGCTGTAAATTAATACGCAGCTGTCGGCCATTGCGTTGCACGCCGCCCTCGAGTACCAGCGTCGCGTTCAGGCTATCCGCAATCTCGGCCATGTCATCATCGGTATCCCGAAATCTTTCCACTGACGTTCGGGAAATTACGTCCCACTCCTGAATACGGGCGAGCTGCGTTAGCAAATCATCATGCAGACCATCAGCAATGTACGCGTCCTCGGCGTTCGGACTGCGAATCACAAGCGGTAGAACGGCCAACGTCTGACGTGCTGACTGATGCGCCACATCGATCTGTCCGCCCGCAGGCTCGTCAAACTCCCGAGTTCCGAGAAATACCGTAGCGACCAACATTGCTGCCAGCATCGCAATGACCAGCGGCACCAGCCTGTGTCGATTTCGACCTGAAACTGGTACAGCGATGTTGCTGATCGGCTCTACGGGTTGCAGCAGACGGTAACCTCGCTTGGGTACCGTGCCAATGTAGTGCGATTCTCGCGCGGAGTCGCCGAGCACCTTTCGAAGCTCTGCAATACATTTTGAAAGGGGATCGTCGGAAACTATACGACCGCCCCAAACTGCCTCGATTATCGCCTCTCGTTCCGCAACCTCCCCTGGTCTTTCCGCAAGGAAAACCAGTACGTCCATCACCTTGGGTTCAATATGAAAAGTCTCGGAATTTCGCCGCAGCTCACCAAGCAACGGCAAGACCTGCCATTGGTTGATCGTGAAGCCTGATTGGCGATTCCAGTCCTGCAAGGCTATGAGCTCCTTTTTTCTCAGCTTAGCAGCTGCAGATGAACGTATGCATGGATCGGATTCCCGACCTGCTAAGCCGTTGAAATATCGTGGCCAGTTCGACCGGTCAAAACGTGCGATTTCGCTCAATCTTCCGCTATGCGACTGATAATCCTGCAATCAGAAGATTTCCCGAAGCCATTCCGAAGGCTTTCGACAGTTCTTTTCTCGCCGTAGTCGAGACACTGATTCCTGACACCAACGGGCGATTCGCCCTTTTCGAACAAACAGGAGAATCGGGATGCAAACCAATAAATTGTTCTTTCCAGTCGCACTAGGTATCGCCGTTCTAGTCGCTGCGTGCGGCTCCGGCGGTGATGATGAAGAAGAGGGTCCCGGTTTCGACCCCTCATTGCCGACGACCACGACGAAATACACTGTAGTGTTCAGCGCCGAGCAAGTCGTATCGGGGACGCCTGCGCCAGCAGGTGTCACCGCAACCGCCAACTTGCAAACGCAAAGCGGCAACGACTTTACGGCGAGCGGCACGATTACAATCAGCGGAGCGTCCGCGTCGTCAGTCAATATTCATGCGGGGTTCGTGGGTGAATCGGGCCCGGCTATATTTTCGCTAACCGGCAGCGGTAGCAACTGGTCGATTCCGGCGGGCACAGAAATCGATCCGGATGAACGCAACCTGCTCGAGGCTGCGAACCTCTACGTCCTCGTCGAAACACCGCAGGGTCGCTTACGCGCGCAGATTCTTTCACCCGGATGGGATTTTGCCATTGTCGATCTCGCAGCCGATGGGACGGTGCCCGCTTCCGGTTCATCCGCTACCGCGAAGTCCGGATTCATGTACAACACGTTATCCAGTGATTATCGGGTACGTATCGCGACTACCGGCCTTGGGGATGCAATGAGTGCAAGCATCAGGAGCGCGATAGCCGGCACCCGCGGAGAGGTATTCGCTGCTCTCGAACTTTCCGCTGGTACATCGGGCCTGTGGGGGTCAGCGGATATCAATGACCCGAATTTTGGCCCGCGGCTCAACAATAGCGGCCTCACCCTGCTCGACCAGGGAGCACTCTATTTGAGTGTCGAGACGCCTGCGGCACCCGAGGGAGCCGTACGCGGACAAATTCTTCTCGACAGCATCACAGTCGCCACCACGGAACTGAGCGACGCGGAAGTCGTCAGCTCAGTGACCGTGGATTCCAACGCCAGTGCGACCGCAACACTGACTTACAATACCGACACGTCGACTTTCGGGATGGGGCTCAGTACCTCGCTCGACAATGCGATCAGCGTATCCGTGCACCAGGCGCCAGTGGGCGAGAATGGCACGTTTCTCTACAGCCTGACGCCGGACACCGGGTTGCCCGGAAACTGGGCCCTGGACCCGACCGTGCTGTCCGAAAGCGCAGCGTCAGCACTTGTGGCAGACGAGCTCTATGTATTGGTCACGACTCCAGACTTCCCCGAGGGTGAGTTACGGGCGCAGCTTTCGCTTACTCCAGTCGACGACTTGGGAAAAGTCACGGCCGTTATCGATCCGTCGTCGACACAGTCACAACCCATGGATGCATTCGGCGGTGATTTGTCGATGACAACAGCTCAGGGTGCGCAGGTGGTGGCAACGATTCCACGCTTTGCAGTAGCTGAATCTACGGCATTCTCAATCACCGACATCACTTCAGTCGAAGGCTTGCCAGCCAACGCCAGGATGCTTGCGGCGGTGCAGATGGGCCCTGCCGAGGTGTCCTTCGCGCATCCGGTAGTGATGAGTTTCGATGTGACAGGAATGCGCACGCCTGGAACGATCCTCGTTGCGTTCAAGACAAGCAATAGCGGCGAGAACTTGCGACTGATACCGCTGCGCGACAGCACCGAAGTTCTCGGATTCGCCAGCACGGCGCTCGAGGGCACGCAGGTATCCGTTGGCGTGCAGAGTTTCTCAAATATCGGCTTAATGGAATTTGTCGAAGAGGAAGCACCGGGGCTCATGCGTCAACTCATTCGCCAGCGTGAGAATTTCGAATTTACCGATGAGTTTATTGAACGCCTAATGAGCGTTCTATTGGATAAAAACATATCGAGAATAGACAAGGATGATCGTACACTCAAACGTCTCGCGGAGTTGATTCGGGATCGACGCAGTGAAATCAGCGAATGGATGGAGGAGTTCAAGAACCGACCTGAATTGACCGCGGACAATTTTGTTGAGTACGGTGAATATCTCTTCGCCACGATTCTTATCAATGAAATGGATGACAGTTTTAATCCGAATAGAATCGCAACAAGCCGGGCCGAGATCGATGCGGCCCACCAAGAGATCCTGGAGCTCGGTGAAGTCTACGGCGCCGGCTTGCACTTGCAGTGCTTCAAGGATCCGGAGTCGGTCGAGGGGATACTCGGAGTGGTCGCACTCGGCTATGCGCTGCGAGTTGCCGATGAGGTTCTGAAACAAAATCCCGAGATCGGCTTCGATAAGATTTTCCGGGTAGCGGAAGAACTGTCCGAGTGCTTCAGCCCGCGGATTTTGAGAGCCTTCTTTGAGTCCTTCGATGTTGAATCCGGAGACGAGATCAAGGGCACAGCGACCGACCTCTTGCGTGCCGTAACGGACAATGTCAACTCGACCTATGAAGGGTTCCCGATGTCGGATATGCCGACCGAGCTGATTTTTATCGAGCCGCAGCTGCAATCGCTGGATCCCCTGACTATAGGATTCAAGGAAGTCACCGAACGCCTGAACGGCCTTTTTGTCGACCATACCCGCATCATCATTGAGGGCTTTGACGAGAACGAAACCAGGGGGACCCTGGAGCTGTCGGAGGAAACCAGCTTCCCGGTAGCGTCAAGCCAGGAGCAGATTGATGACGGCGAAAGGCCGGTCGTGACGCATCAAGTGTCATCTATTTTATCCGGGCCGATAGGAATTACGCCAACAAGCCTGGCGATTCAATACGGCTTCGACACGACCGAAACCAGCGATGGGATTCTCGTCAACCAGACTGTCACCAATACCGGTCAGGCGTTGCTTATCAAGGAATTCACACCGCGCTCATTTGCTGCGGAAATTGAACTATACGATTGAAGTTCGCAGATTCTTGCGCATCCCCGGGAGACAAGGACGTCTCCCATTTTTTTAGCAGACGTTAGCGCTCTCGAATGTCTCGGGAAGGAAAGTTTTGGAATTATATAGAGACTTCAAGTCCATAGCTTTCACCCGCAACACCAAGTGCGTAAACTGGCCCGCCTCATTTCGTATTAACGACGCAGAAGCTCGTGCTCTCACTCCGCCGCAATTTCAATCGACAAACCATGCTCGAGTTGTTGCAGCTCGCCCTCCCGATGGTGGTATCGCAGGGCGCCTTCGCGATGATGATTTTTACCGATCGCTACTTCATGTCGCAGATCGATCCTGCGCATATGGCCGACGCCGTAATACTCGTGTCCGGCGGCACCCTGCGCGGCACCGGGGACACGCGCTGGCTAATGATCGCTTCGGTATCGCTGCATTGGGCGATGCTGGTTGCTCAGTTCTTGATTATCATCGTGTTCGAGTTCAGCCCAAAGGTGTCGTGGGTTGCTTTTGTCGTGATGATTCTCGTCATCGCGATTGTTTATACGCTGCGTATAAAGCGCGGTCACTGGCGTGACGCGGATGTTTTGGAAAGAGTCATGAGGGAGTAATGCGCAGCACGATCATGGAAACTATGAAAGCCATCACCTACGCAAAATACGGATCACCGGATGTTCTCCAGATCAACGAGGTGCCAAAACCCGAACCGAAAGACGATGAAATACTGATTCGTGTCCGAGCTGCAGAAGCAACCAAAGCGGACGTCGAGATGCGCAGCTTCAAATTTGCTGTGAAGTGGTTCTGGTTGCCCTTGCGGATTGCATTCGGTGTTACCAAGCCGAAGCGACAGATTCTCGGCGGCTACTTTTCCGGCGAGGTTGAAGCGCTCGGGAAAAGCGTTACCCGGTTCTCTGTCGGCGACCAGGTTTTCGGCGCAACTGCACTTCGTCTGGGTGCGTATGGCGAATACGTTGCTTTGCCCGAGAGCTTCGCGATTGCGCCCAAGCCAGGCAACATGAGTTTTGCAGAGGCCGCGGCCGTTCCGCTGGGCGGATTCAATGCGCTTCACTTCATGCGTCTCGCGGACATTCAGCCGGGTGAAACTTTGCTTATCAACGGCGCCGGCGGCAGCATCGGACTGCACGCCGTGCAGATTGCCAAATCAATGGGCGCCGAAGTGACGGCCGTGGACGGTGCGCACAAGGAGAGCCTGTTAAGGCGAATGGGTGCGGACCACTTTATTGACTACAGACAAGACAACTTCGCAAGCATGGGTCGAACTTACGACGTCGTTTTCGATATGGTCCCCGGAAGTTCCTATTCGGGTTGCATCAAGATCCTCAATCCAAAGGGGCGATATTTGTCGGGTAATCCCCGTCTGTCGAAGATGATTCGCTCAGTGTTCACGACCCGTTTCACGGATAAAACAGCCAGGTTCCGATTTGCCGGCGAGACAACTTCGGACCTGCTCACTCTCAAAGAGATGATCGAAGACGGTCGAATCAAATCAATCGTAGACAAGATTTATCCAATGGAGCAGGCATCCGACGCCCATCGACGGGTCGAGACTGAAGAACGCCTTGGCGCGGTTGTCATCGCCACGTAACATGACGATGAGATCGATCGTTACCTTGCCTCCGACGAGCTTCAGCAGAGTTTGCTGACGGTCGACGGAACGCTGGGGCGTTTCGCGGATTTCTTTTTCGAGCGGGTGAACGCGAACCAGGAGTGACACCTTTTTCCTATTTTTTGAATAATCCTGCGATAAACAGCAGAACGACCGCTCCGACGGTGGACGTGACCAGTGCGCCAATCAGGCCGCCGGCCGAGATGCCCAGCAAGTTGAACAGGTACCCACCGATGACAGCGCCAACAATTCCGAGAATGATATTGCCCAGCAAGCCGAACCCACCACCCTTCATTATTCTGCCGGCCAACCAACCTGCAGCTGCACCGATTGCGAGAAAGATAATCAGGCCTGTAATGTCCATGTTTTTCTCCGTCTTCTTGTTTGAAGCACCGTAGTGCAATTCGCTCACCTTATCATGACCCCTTATCAGACATATCAATGAGGCTATCCCGATGAACTCCGACACCCAGCTTTTCGGCAACCTTCGAAAAATGCAGACCCGACTCGAGGATGTCGCTCGCTACACGCTGGTGCTCGATGATATTCCGATCGACATGAACGCGAAGATCGGCAAGACCATCAAGCTGAGTTTTGACGGCACCATCAACTGCATTGCCTGCGGCCGGACGACGAAGAAGTCTTTCGGAGGTGGTTTTTGCTTCCCATGTTTTCGAAACGCGCCAGAGTCCAGTGAATGCATCATCCGCCCGGAGCTTTGCCGGGCACACGAAGGCGAGGCGCGGGACATGGCCTGGGCCGAGACACACTGCCTGGTCGAACAAATTGTCTATCTCGCACGGAGCTCCGCAATCAAGGTGGGCATCACGCGGGCCTCGCAAATGCCCACCCGCTGGATCGATCAGGGCGCAAGCGATGCCATCGTCTTTGCTCGTGTCCCCAATCGCTACACGGCTGGCCTCGTTGAGGTCGCATTGAAAGAGCACCTGACCGATCGAACAAACTGGCAGCGCATGTTGAAGAACGAGGTGATTGATGCCGACCTCGTCGCCACGAAAGCATTGATGACTGACAAGCTTGACGCCAACCTGCGTCAGTTTGTCGACACCGATGACACCGTCTGCTCGATTAACTATCCCGTCGAGCAGTACCCGGAGAAAGTAAAGAGTGTCGGCTTTGATAAGCAGGCCGAAATCGAGGGTTGCCTCGCCGGCATCAAGGGTCAGTACCTGATATTCGACGACAACCGCGTGTTGAATATTCGCAAGCACAACGGTTATCGCGTTGCCATCGACTAAGCGTTCGAAATACGTAGCCTTTGCCACAGCGAACGTGCGTTTCTAACGACGACCTGGGCGACACCGCTGTTTGCCGCGTTGGTCGGTAATTGCGCTGTGATACTTACGCACAAGTCTCTATACTCCTGCCAATGTCCCGAGCACTCACCTTCAAGAGACTTTGTTTACTGTCTCTGCCTTTTGTTGCGAACGCAACTTTCGCTGCTGTGCCCGAGGTAAACGCGGAGCCGCTCGCGACCATTCCCGTTATCGACGGCAATGTCATTGGCGACGAGGCCTGGGCCGGGTTGGTGCCAGCAACCGGGTTCCGGCAGGTAAAGCCAAAACACGGGCAGCCGGCATCGCAGAAAACAGAGGTCTTCATCGGCTACTCTGACAGCGCCCTGTATATAGGGGTTATCGCCTATGACGATAACCCGTCCGGGATCATTGTCAGCGACAGCCGGCGCGATTCCAGTCTCGACGAAACCGATGCGTTTCTCGTCATCATCGACGGTTTGCTCGACCGGCAGAACGGTTTCATGTTTGGCACCAGTGCCGCCGGTATCGAATACGATGCGCAGGTCACCAAAGAAGGCAGTGGCGACTTCGATTCCGGAGGCGGTGCCTTCAACCTCAACTGGGACAGTTCCTGGACGGTCAAGGCACAACTCGGCGACTACGGCTGGAGTGCCGAGTTCGAGATTCCGTTTAGCACCCTGCGCTACGGAACCGGTGATGTGCAGGACTGGGGCATCAATTTTCAGCGCAATATTCGACGCAACAATGAAATCGTCTATTGGGCACCGCTCGATCGCAACCGCGGCCTGCATCGTGTTTCCGAGGCCGGTACACTCAAAGGCATCGAGCCGCCCGGGCAACGCAACCTGCAGGTGACACCCTACGTCCTGGGCAGCGCGCGACGCGGCGGAAGCATCAGCGGCACGGAGTCAGATTCCGATGTCGGTGTTGACGTCAAATACTCAATTACTCCCAGCCTGACACTGGACCTCACCTACAACACCGACTTCGCGCAGGTCGAGGCCGACGAGCTGCAGCTCAACCTCGACCGGTTCGCGTTGTTCTTCCCCGAGAAGCGGCCATTCTTTCTTGAGAATGCAGGCCTGTTTGGTGTTGGCAACGGTGGCGAAGTGGAGCTGTTTTTCAGCCGTCGCATCGGTATCGCCGGGGGCGGGTTGGCCATCCCGGTCGAAGGCGGTGCACGCCTGTCCGGCAAGGTCGGCGAACGAACCAACGTTGGTTTGCTGCTCATGAGCACCGAAGCCATCGATGGCTTCGCGCCCGGCAATCGATTCAGTGTTGCCCGTGTTGTCCAGGAACTGGGCAACCGCTCGTCTATCGGTGCGATGTATGTCGGTCGCGATGGTGATGGATCATTCCTGACACCCAATTCCGACGACGACAACCGTAGCTACTCGGTCGACGGTACCTGGGGCATCGGTGAAA
Source organism: Proteobacteria bacterium UBA1847 (assembly GCA_002338605.1). Taxonomy (GTDB): domain Bacteria; phylum Pseudomonadota; class Gammaproteobacteria; order Steroidobacterales; family Woeseiaceae; genus UBA1847. The sequence goes on from DDIP01000096.1 coordinate 12,330, forward strand.
ACCTGCTGTTGACAGCCTGGGCGGCGAAGACTGATACACCGGGCCTCGATGGCGACGACAACGCCTACTCAGTCGCCGCCAACTACAATTCGTCCGAGTGGTCGAACGCCATTAGCTACACCGAAATCGGCGAAGATTTCAATCCGGAGGTCGGGTTTTTGTCGCGAACCAACTACCGAAAAGTCAGTGCGCGCCTGTTTCGGTACATTCGCCCCGATGATTTATGGGGCCTTTTCGAGCTACGACCGCACATCTCTTACACTGGCTACTGGAAACCCGACGGCTTCCAGGAGAGCGGTTTTCTGCACATCGACAATCACTTTGAATTCCACAGCGGCACCGAACTGCACACCGGCGTTAATTTCAGAAAAGACGGTGTTATCAATGCGTTCAATATCGTTGACGGTGTGACCGTACAAGCCGGGACCTACGACCATGCTGAAGCCCAGATCGTTTTCTTCACCAACCAGTCGATGCCACTCAGTTTTGAGTTTCGCACTACCATTGGCGGCCGGTTCGGCGGTGACTACGCATCGCTGAATCCGTCGGTCAAGTATCGAATCGGCGAGACATTTCGGTCAGAGCTGGAGTTCGTCTACAACGAATTCGACCTGCCCGTGCCCAACGGCGAATTCACAGCCAACCTGGCGCGACTGCGACTGTCCTACTCATTCACTCCGAGTGTGCAGCTGCAGGCACTTGTGCAGTACAACGACAACGCCGACACTATCGGCACCAATATTCGCTTCTCCTGGCTACGAAACGCCAACTCCGGCCTGTACCTGGTGTACAACGAAGTTGACGAACGATTCGCCGGTGCGCCGCCGACCGGCCGCGAGTTCATCGTGAAGTTCAGTCACATATTTGACCTGCTGAACTGATTCGCTCGCTGACGCGGTTGAGCCGTTTTGGCGACCGAATCTGTATACCCCTGAAAGAGACACTCAAACGGGAAGTTTCATTCCAGGGAACGCAGCATGTCACATTCAAAGATTTCGTATCCGCTGTGCACCGCACTCCTGCTCTCCATCTT
>DDIP01000424.1 GCA_002338605.1 Proteobacteria bacterium UBA1847
CGCGGTACCGGCGCAGCGCCGCCGTCGTGGATCCTGTGGCTGGCGGGCAGCGGAGTTGCCCTGTTCGCTGGCTTGCTGATGTTCGGGCGTCGCTTCCGCGGCGATACTGACACCACGCCGTTCGAACCGGCTATTGAAGAAACGCAAAATCGTCGCTTTACTGATCGCGTTTCCGACACCGAAAACCTCCGCGCAGTTGATGTCGACTTCGATCTCAGTGACGACTCACCGACCGAGGAAAACCTCGTACTGGACGCCGACGTCATCATCGGAACAGGTCTGGATGCCAGCAAGGAGTCCAATCTAACCGAGGATTTCGGATTTGCGGCCACCACCGAGCTGGACATTGAATTACCGTTTGAACCGGAAGCATCGGTTCAAGATTCAACGGATATCCTGCCGCCGATGCACAGCGATGATCAGGTCATCCTGACCAGCGAAATTCTGCCGGACGACGACGAATACGACATGTCAGTCATTGTCGACGCGACGAAAATGCCTCAGCCCGAAGATGTCACCGAACGTGACTTGCAGGCGGTCGTTGTCGAAGCTGACGACGAAACGCAGATGTCGGACGCCTACACCATTAACAAGGACGCCGACTACGACGTGCTGGAACAGGACTACGAAGACGAGCTGACGGCGACGCAGGCGTTAAACGACGAAATTACGCGCGCTGCCGCAGAGCTCGCTGCGCGCATGGACGTTGAGGTCATTGACAACGATGAAACGACGGCCATGCCGCTGGCAAGTGTGACCGAACTGGATATAACCGCTCAGATGCCCGCGCAGAATGACGACGTATCCGACCTGGACGACACGGGTATCACCCAGGAAATCACGATCAACGAAGCAGCCGACGACTCGACGGTTGAGATGCCGGCTGAAAAGAAAACGGCGCGATAGCTATTCGATTCCTTCAAGTCGTTCGACTTTTCGCCAGCCCTTCGGCAGCAGGCTGCCACGCAGCGCGCGGTCGCCGTAGTAGTCGTCCAGATCATTCCACTTCAGTGTTATCGTGCGGGTGCCAGTGTGTACCTGCAGGTGGCCATCCTCTGGAATGACGGCCGCTGCCACCATCGATTCAGCCCCGTCTTTGTATTTCTTCGACGGAATATTGATGAGCTTGTTGCCCTTGCCTTTCGCCAGTTCCGGCAGTTCGTCCATTTCGAAAACGAGCAGGCGACCAATCGAACTGACCGCGGCGATCAGGCACTCGGTGTCCGCTGGCACTGGTGCGGGCACGATCGCCCGCCCACCCGCTGGTACACGAAGAATGGATTTGCCGGCCTTGTTTCGAGAAACAAGGTCTTCCAGCGTCGCGACAAATCCGTAACCGGCGTCGCTTGCCAGCAAGTATCGTCGTTGGTTGTCACCGATCATCGCGCCGCAAAACGCCGCGCCATCCGGCGGCTTGAAGCGACTGGACAGCGGCTCACCCTGCCCGCGCGCGGACGGCAGCGTACCTGCAAGGACGCTGTAGACGCGCCCCGTGCTGTCGATAAACATGGCCAATTGATTGCTGCGGCCCTGTGCGGATGCAAGAAACGAATCACCGGACCGATAGCTCAGGCTTGCAGGATCGATTTCGTGACCCTTCGCGGCTCGAGCGTATCCGGCTTTCGATAACACGACGGTTACCGGCTCGCTCGCCACCAGTTGCGTCTCATCGAGTGCCTGTGCCGCTTCCCGTTCCACGATCAACGTTCGGCGATCATCACCGTAGGCCTCTGCATCCTCAAGAATCTCCTTCTTGATGAGCGTCTTCAAGCGCGCCGCACTGCCCAAAATCTTGTCGAGCGACTTTCGTTCTTCGTTCAATTCGTCCTGCTCACCCCGAATCTTCATTTCCTCAAGCCTGGCGAGATAGCGCAGGCGAAGATTCAGAATGGCTTCGGCCTGAATGTCAGACAATTTGAAGCGCTTCATCAGCACCGGCTTCGGCTTGTCTTCTTTGCGAATGATTGCGATGACCTCATCGATGCTGAGATAGGCAACCAGCAGGCCGTCGAGAATATGCAGTCGATCATTGACGATTTGCAATCTGTGCTGTAGCCGGTTGGTCACTGTTGACTTGCGGAACTTCAGCCATTCCTTGAGCATCTCGACCAGGTTGAACATGCGCGGCCGACCGTCGAGCGCAATGACATTCATGTTTACGCGCAAGGTGCGTTCCAGGGACGTTGTCGAGAACAGGTGCGACATCAGTTGGTCAACGTCGACACCACGCTTCCTGCTGATTACCAGGCGGGTCGGTTCTTCGTGATCCGATTCGTCACGCAGGTCTTCGACCTGCGGCAACTTCTTCGCACGCATTTGTTGAGCGATCTGCTCCTGGAGCTTGGCACCGGAAACCTGGTGCGGCAACGATGTAATAACGATGTCGTTGCCTTCCATTTTGTATGACGCACGCAGCCGCAGCGTACCGTTGCCCGTTGTGTAGATTTCCTTGATATCGCCGGCAGGCGAAACGAGCTCACCACCGGTTGGAAAGTCCGGCCCCTTGATGTGCTTCATGAGCTGGGCGACCGTCGCTTTCGGATTGTCGATCAGATGCACCAGCGCGCTGGCGACTTCGTTCAGGTTATGCGGCGGCACGTCGGTCGACATGCCGACAGCGATACCCGTCGTGCCGTTGAGCAGCAAGTTCGGCAACCTCGCCGGCAACACGACAGGCTCTCGCATCGTGCCATCGAAGTTCGGAACCCAGTCGACGGTACCCTGGCCCAGTTCCTGCAGCAGGCTTTTCGCATAACCCGCCAGCCGTGATTCCGTATACCGCATCGCGGCGAAGGATTTCGGATCGTCGGTCGAACCCCAGTTGCCCTGGCCGATGACGATCGGATAGCGGTACGAGAACTCCTGCGCCATCAACACCATCGCCTCATAGCAGGCGGAGTCACCATGAGGATGAAATTTGCCGATAACATCACCGACCGTGCGCGCCGATTTCTTGGGCTTCGACGATGCAGAAAGGCCCAACTCGCTCATCGCGTAAATAATGCGTCGCTGTACAGGCTTGAGGCCATCGCCGATTTGCGGCAATGCACGATCGAGGATTACGTACATCGAGTAGTCGAGATACGCACGCTCTGTGTAATCCTTCAGAGACTGTTGTTCCACGCCCTCAAGATTCAAACTGTTTTGCATGTCACTCATACCTCGGCGAGATTGCCTTTGGTCTCCAGCCAGGTGCGACGATCTTTCGCCCGTTTCTTGGCCAGAAGCATGTCCATATTCTGATCGGCCTTGTCGCTGGCCTTGACTGTGAGTTGCACGAGCCGGCGGGTATCGCGGTGCATCGTCGTTTCACGAAGTTGTTCCGGATCCATTTCGCCCAGACCCTTGAAACGTGTCACCGTAACTTTGGCCTTCTTCCCCTCGGCCTCGATGCGATCGAGGATTCCCTTACGCTCGCCTTCATCCAGCGCATAGAAAACTTCCTTGCCGACATCGACGCGGTACAGGGGCGGCATCGCGACATAAATGTGTCCTGCCAGCACCAGTTCACGGAAGTGGCGCAGGAACAATGCGCACAACAGGGTCGCGATATGCAAGCCATCGGAATCGGCGTCCGCAAGAATACAAATCTTGTGGTAGCGCAAACCACTGATATCAGTGGATCCCGGATCGACGCCGATCGCGACGGAAATATCGTGTACTTCGGCCGATGCGAGAATTTCGCTGGTTTCGACCTCCCAGGTATTCAGGATCTTGCCGCGCAAGGGCATGATTGCCTGCGTATTGCGATCGCGCGCCTGCTTCGCCGAGCCGCCTGCCGAGTCACCCTCGACCAGAAAAAGCTCACACAGTTCGGGCTCCTGATTTCTGCAATCTGCCAGCTTGCCCGGCAGCGCCGGGCCCGACACAATCTTCTTGCGTACAACCTTCTTCGCCGCCTTAAGACGCCGTTGCGCCTTGCTGATCGCCAGCTGCGCGATCTGGTCCCCCGTCTCCGGGTGCTGGTTCAGCCAGACCGAAAAATTGTCCTTGATGAGGCCGGCAACAAAGGCTGCGGACTCTCGTGACGACAACCGTTCTTTGGTCTGACCTGAAAACTGCGGGTCCTCCAGCTTGGTGCTCAACACAAAACTCAAGCCATCCCAAACGTCCTCTGGCGCAATCGAAATACCGCGAGTCAGCAGGTTTCTGAACTCGCAGAATTCGCGCAACGCGTTTGTCAGGCCGGTGCGAAGTCCGTTGACATGGGTACCACCCTGCGGTGTCGGAATCAGGTTGACGTAACTTTCCGTCACATTGGCGCCGCCGTCGGTCGTCCAGACCAACGCCCAGTCGACAGCCTCCGTATTGCCTGTCATGTTTCCGGAAAATGGTTTCGCCGGCAGCGTTTCAGCAGCACCTATTTCCTCGAGCAGATATTCTTCCAGGCCGCCGTCGTAACGCCATTCAATCTTTTCCCTGGGTTTTTCAACATTGAGTTTGACGGTAATTCCGGGGCAAAGGACCGCCTTGGCCCGCAACGCATGCTTGAGGCGGCTTACCGAAAATTTCACGGAATCGAAGTATTGTGGGTCGGGCCAGAAGCGAATGGTCGTACCGGTATTGGCTTTGCCAACGGTGCCAACGACCTCGAGCTTGCCGCGTTTCTTGCCGCCGGCAAAGCTCATGTTGTATTCCTTGCCGCCGCGCCGAATCCACACTTCCAGGTTTTTCGACAAGGCGTTCACCACCGATACACCGACGCCGTGCAGCCCGCCTGAATACTGGTAGTTGTTGTTTGAAAACTTGCCGCCGGCGTGCAGGCGCGTCAGCACCAGCTCGACACCGGGAATCTTTTCTTTCGGGTGCTTGTCGACCGGCATGCCCCGACCGTCGTCAGACACTTCGAGCGAACCGTCCTTGTAGATCGTGACTTCGATCTTCTTGCAGTGCCCTGCAAGTGCCTCATCGATACTGTTGTCGATAACCTCGTGAGCGAGGTGATTTGGCCTCGACGTATCGGTGTACATGCCCGGCCGGCGCCGTACAGGCTCCAGCCCGCTAAGGACTTCGATGTCCGCAGCGTCGTATCGCTTACTCATCTGTTAACCAGAAAAATGCCCGGCGGCAGTTTAGCCTGAAAGGCCAGGGTGTGCACCCGCTATATTCAGCTCAGGTCGGCGAGCAATGAGTGGCGCACGTTGTCAGCAACAGGACTGACTTCAACCCGGTAGTTATCATGATCGATGCCTGCGACAAAAGTGGCGCCTGATTTGAGCGCTGCGACCTGTTCAGCTGGCAGCTCAAACCGCAGAAAATGCACGGCCGATGTCTTGTTTCGATCAGAGCGCTCCAGGTCCTCATCGGCAATCGCGTAATTTCGTTCGAAATCGACGACCTGTATGTAGACACGATCTTCAATGCCGACCAATCGCGTCAGCATTTCGCGTCGCTGCGCTTCGTCCGGAAATTCAATCATGAACGTCGCTTTCCAGTTGCTGCCGTCCGGAATCAAGGCGTTGTAAGTATCCAGTTCGTCATTGATGCCATCTGCTTCGAATATTTTTTCGATGCGTAGCATCTCCTGCACCTGGTACTGCATCGTCAACCGATCCTCGAAATACAAGGCGGCGTTAGTGCCAAGATCCAGCCGCCTGTTCAGTTTATGTTGCAGCACCCTGCTGCGAAAAGCGTCGCGCTCTTCGGCATAGCGTTCAAGGCTGAACAAGTCGTCGCGTGTCAGTTTTTGCATGCTAGATTCCATAGGCCTGGCGTAGCAGGTTCATCGGGTTACGAGGCGTATAGCTTTCGAGATCCTGCACAATCTGCTCCGCAGCCATCGGGCAGTCGCTGGTGAAATGATCCGCCTCACTTCGCTTCAGCTTGTTGATAACCGGCGCAGCAAGCTTCTTCGAGATTTCGTGAAACTCGCGTTTGACCGCGTAAGTACCGTCGTGTCCGGAACAGCGTTCAATCGCCTCGACCTGTGTATCCGGCACCAATTGCAAGATGTCACGAGTCTTCAAACCGATATTCTGCACTCGGAGGTGGCACGGCACCTGGTAGGACACTTTCCCGAGGGAATTCGGAAAATTCGTCTTCAGTTCGCCATCCCGGTGGCGTAGCATAAGATACTCGAACGGGTCGAAAATCGATGCACGCACTTTCTCGACTTCGTCATCGCCCGGGAACATCAGCGGCAATTCCTGCTTGAACATCAAGGTACAGGAGGGCACCGGCGTTACGATATCCCAACCTTTATCAACCATTGCTGCAAGAATCGGGATGTTGACGGCCTTGGCCCTGGCCACCGCTTCAAGATCGCCCAGCTCAAGTTTAGGCATACCGCAGCAGACTTCTTTTTCCAGCAACGTAACCGCGATGCCATTGTGTTCATACACGGCTACAAGGTCTTCATTAATCGCCGGGTGATTTCGGTTTCCGTAGCAGGTCGCGTACAAGGCAACTTTGCCGCGGGTTGCCGACGTCGGCCGCGCTTGAACTTTCGTTGCATCATGCAGGTAGGCGAGTCGTTTTCGCGCCGTCTTTGAATGATATTCGGGAATCGGGGCGCTGCGATGCACGCCCAGCGTATTTTCCAGAAGTTTGCGACCTGCCTTGCTGCGGTTGCTGGCGTTGACGGCATTGACAATGATCGGAATACCCGCCAACCTGCCAACCGTATCGGTGGCGGACAATACCTTGTCACGCAAAGAGGCGCCCTCTCGTTTGAAGCGTGCGGCCTTCGCGCGCAGCATCAAGTGGGGAAAATCGACGTTCCATTCGTGCGGAGGCACGTAGGGGCACTTCGACATGTAGCACATGTCGCACAGGTAGCAGTTGTCAACGACATCCCAGTAGACTTTTTTTGGAACGCCATCGACTTCCATCGTATCCGACTCATCGACGGCATCAAAAAGAGTCGGGAATGCATTGCAAAGGTTGAAGCAACGCCGACACCCATGGCAAATGTCGAAAACACGTTCAAGCTCCGCGAAAAGCGGCGCTTCGTCGTAGAATTCTTCAGACTGCCAGTCGAGCGGGTGCCGGGTGGGCGCCTCGAGACTGCCTTCGCGCTTGCCTTCAGACAAACCTAGTCGTCGAGCGAATCGAGCGCTTTCTGGAAGCGGTTCGCGTGCGAGCGCTCTGCTTTGGCGAGTGTCTCAAACCAGTCCGCGATTTCGT
>DDIP01000298.1:0-4642 GCA_002338605.1 Proteobacteria bacterium UBA1847
CTCTCGGCGGGGCTGGCATTGGTCTGGGGCGGTGCGGTCGGCAATCTGATTGACCGTGTCGTACTGGGTCACGTTACCGATTTCTTCCAGGTCTGGTTCGGTAGCTGGGCCTTTCCATCATTTAATGTTGCTGATGCCGGCATCACCGTTGGCGCGGCGCTGCTGATTATCGACGCCCTGTTTTTCTCCGGGAGGGAGGAACGGGCGGCCGCGTGATTAGCTGATCCCGAGGCCGCCGCCAGTTTTTATCGCGTACGCGTCCAGCAATTGGTGTCCGGGCTGGATGTCCTGACACCGGCACCGGTTATTGAGAATACATTGCATTTTCCGGCTTCGGCGCCGCCAAACTGAAACGTCGCTGTCGCAGTAAAGTCCGCTGTATCCGCAGCTGGAATGGTAATCACGTACGAACCCGAATCCGTCGTAAAAGACGGCGTAGTCGGGAAGCCGAGCGCAGTCAGGTCTTGCGTAAACGTATTGTTCTGCAGGTACTGCCGCTCCTGGTTGGTCGCGATCTGCAGCAGCGCCGCTTTAGCCTCGTTGCGTTTCGCCCGCGCCGCGAATTCACGGTAGCTCGGGTAGCTCACCAGAGCGAGTAGAGCGACAATTACGACCACGATCATCAACTCGATCAGTGTAACGCCCTGCATGTTTTTACGATGTTGCATTGTCAGTTCCTGAATATGGGTCGCTAGTCTATGCCATCCTGGGTCCACAACGTCCTGACCGGAGTGTTCGGGAAGCCCGGGTCAAAGCATTCTACACCGACACAGCCTACCGGTTTGGGCGCACATTCGCTGCCCGTGCAATTCTGTACCACCGGGCTCGGGAAATAGAAGGTCGGCCGTACCGCGATACCACCCTGTTCCAGCGTCTTGACGCGTGCGTCATCGGCTGCCTCCGGGCTGTCGATGGGAATGCTCAAATCATCGTCGACGACCGGATCGCCGTTCGCCACGCTAACACGATACAGCCGATTCACACTGAGTCCGGCCTGGCAAGGATCCGTCGAAGATACCGTCGGTTCGAACGTCACGAAGTAAACGGAGTCGTCAAAGGTCTGCGAGTCAGACAGGACCTTCTGATTCGGCGGCAGTGTCAGCTTCCAGCCCTTGCTGGTAACGGGAATAACCGTGTCGTACTGCCCCGCGACTTCAACGAGGTCACCGTGTGTCACCGGCGTGTAGGAATTGTAGGCTGCCTGTGTCATACGACTGAAGACGTTCGGATCACGAATTGAGTAAAACGTATCGTTCGCACTGTTGTCCAGTGGGTGAGCACGGTAGCCACTGCCAATGCTGATCGCAAGGAAGCGCTGGCTGTAGTTGTCGTCCACAAACATTGACACGTCAGGTGTCGTGTAAAAGCGGCGTGTATCCGCGGGGCTGGGTGAGCTCAGGCCCTCAGCCCCCAACCGTGCAATAACGCCACCGGCGATGAGCTGAGCCGGTGTGCTGTTGTTGGTAATATCGAATCGCCAAATCTGTCCACCCAGGTCAGCCGCATACATGCGATCGGCAAATCCATCGCCGTTAAGGTCGATCACTCGCACCTTGCTCGGGATCGCGCGCGTCATTTTCGACAGTTGCAGTGTCGCTGAGGAATCGCGGCCCGCACGCCAGATCTGGTCACCGGTATCGATGTCAAGCATGACGATACCGGCACCGTCGAGGTCGGGAGACGACGGGTGAGCAGGCGCATCATGCGTCGTATCGTAGCCACCGCCAATGATGAGAACCGCTTTTTGTGCGTTGGTCTGGATGTTGCTGTTGACCTTGACTTTGGCCACTGCCGGAGGCGACCAGGACTGCCCGAGTTCCGGGTAGGTTCGCACCCACATCAGGCTCGGTTTCGTCGGCCGCGTGACGTCAAGCATGTAATAGTTATCACCACCGCGGCGCAATCCGAACACCAGTCGAACGAAATCGTCCGTCGGGTCGATGATGCCGTCGTTGTTCTTGTCATAGACGATTGAATTAATATCGCCATCAATGCCGTAGTTCTTGTAATCGACATTTTCGTTTTCGTAGAGGTCGAAAATATTGACCAGCAGTTCTTTCGGCACGAACGACCATAGTTCCTGGCCACTCTCAGCATCGATCGCATGCAGGTATCCATCATTGGTACCGTTGAACAGAATGATGTCCTGTGTTCCGTCCGATTGTCCGTAAACGACCGCGGCCGGCTGCGAATGCAATGTGTCGCCCATCGCATAGCGAACCAGTGTTGCAGCGTTGTTGTCTTCGTCCTTGACGTCAACGCCACGCATCCACTCAATGACCTGCGCCATCGTCGGCTCGCCGGCTGCACCCGTTAGTCCGAAGTCTGAATCCGAGTAAGCCAGCAGATTGGCTGCAGACAGGCTGTTCGAGGCTGTTGTCAGATCGCCGCTGTTGTTGTTCGTGTAGAGATTTCGAAACGCAGGGTCCGGCAATGAGTTGGCCGCGCCGCCCACGTAGACATTGGCACCGTCGTTTTTGGGGCCTTTTGCCCAGAAATTCTTGGCATTGTCATCGAAAAACCCGGTATCCGGATCTACGGCAGGGTCACCCTTGACATCCTCAATCAGAATATCGTTCAGCGTGTATTTTTTCATGTTGCCAGGCCAGTGCACGGCATCTGTCGCACGGAACACCGAGACATACAGGTCGTTCAGGTGCTGGGTGCGGTTGAACGCGTTTGTTGCAACAGCCGGGGCGGTGAAAGATATATCGCGATCAAAAATATCGGTCACGATCTCTGTCAGTGCTGCAGTCAGCGATTTTACGTCGGAGGCGAGGAAATACTCGCCGCCACCGCGAACGGCCGTGTCTTTCAGGATTGGCAAATCAACACTGAAGCCGATCGTGTAGGTGGTTACGACCTGTTTGCCCGGCAGCGATGGATTGATATCGACATTCTGTAAATAGTCTGCAACATCGTCCAGGCAGACACCGTCGTCATTGGGATCATTGACGCCCAGCGTATCGTTACACTTGCTACGGCCAAAGCCGGGCAGGGTAGGCACTTTCGAGTAAGCATTTGTGTCCTGAGTTGGCTCGCCGTCGGTCAATAGCACAACAAAGTTCTTGGAACACGAGTACTCGGCAGGCTGCTTGTAGTCGATTTCGTTTGTTAGCAGATTCCAGGAATCCAGCGCGTCATGGTCGGTAGAGGTGACTCCGCCGTACTCGCCGTTCAGTCCGCGCCAATACAATGCGGCCTCGTACATCGTCTCGGACAGCGGTGTCCAGCCGCTTGCAGGAATACCATCAACTTTCGCATCTGCGGCAGCCCGGTTGGAATCGAGGTCCTTGATACCGTGGATGACCGGTCCGCCTTGCGAATAATGGAATTGCATGAACCCTACGTTGACGTTGTTGACCGAACCAAGCACGTTTTTGGTAACAGCCTTGACGATATTGGTACGGCTCATGCTGGTGCCTGGCGGGTTGTGATACCAGCTCAGGTAGTCCGGGTCATACATCGTGACAATCTGGTGTGTCGGATTGACGCCCCAGTCAACTTCACGGTTCGGGTTGGAATCGTAGGCATCGATATTGGTGCCAGCTTGCGCATAGGTATCCGGTATTGGACTGGACAGTGAGCCGTGATTGCCAGAGTCTTCTTCGCATTCGACCGCATAACTGTCATATTTTCTGTTCAGCTGGCGCCATTTCCACTTTCCCTTGCTGGGTCGGTACATCGCCATGGTGTCGGTATAGGAACCCGCCGCTGCCAACTGCGTCAGTCCCTGCTGGCAGTAAAAGGCGACCTTCTTGATCCGGTATTCGCTGCCACAATTGGGAATCTTCGAACCGGTCGTCCAGTAGAAATAACTATCGTTACAACCGCCGCCGCTGTAGTTCGTACCGGCAACATAGGGTTCCTGACTCGTTTCGACAGTCGTCATGCTGCCCGACGAATCGATGATAAATAGAATATTGGGTTTCGCGGCATTGCTTGATGCCGGCGTTGAAAGCAACAACTCGACGTCATCAGCCCATACGGGTGATGCCGTCGTAATCGTCAGTAGCAGTCCTACACCAGCCCAAGCGGTGCGTTTTCTGGACATAAACATGTGTCCGTTCCTCTTTAGTCAATCCGTGACCTATCGCTCAGTCAGTCACAAACAAGTGTTTGTCTATCTGGCTAACTGGATACTGATTACAGTATTCGTCTCTGTGTCGTAGCTCACCAATGCGTAGCTCAATTCGGCACGCTTAATGATGGCGAAATCCCTCCTGAAGTCGTCGTACTTGACAGCCTTGCCGTCCACTGTAAATCGTGTTTCGGCACTCAGGCTGACTCTTTTATAGTCCTTGTCGCATTGCCCGGAACACGGTCGGAATGTGACCATGCCGCTCGTGTCGCCTGGCAATATGATGTTTGCGGGCGAGGTTTCGACAGCGTCGATCAGCGTCTTGATTTGCGCGAACGCAAACTGTGATGCCATCAAAATTGCCGCAATCGTTAATGTTCGAACTGTCATTTTTCAAACTCCGTGTCGCACTGACAGATAGTTGCCCTATGATCGGTGATTCGGGCACTCCATGCCCGGAACCACCTCGCAATTATTCAATTCCATCCTGTGTCCAGAGCGTTCTGACCGGATTATTTCTGAAATCAGGATCAAAACACTCAACGCCGACGCAGCCGATTG
>DDIP01000298.1:4751-9645 GCA_002338605.1 Proteobacteria bacterium UBA1847
CGACGCAGCCGATTGGCGGCTGTGCGCAGTCGTCGGTGCAGCTACTGTCCGGTGCAGGGAACAGGAAGGCGGGTGTCGGCGCAATACCGCCCTGCTGAAGTGCAGTTACGCGCGCAGCGTCGCTATCCCCTGGGGCCATCGTGTCGAGATTGTTGGCAATCGGGTCACCGTTCGAGACATTAACGCGATACAGGAAGTTCTTACCCGGAACGACCTGGCACGGTGTCTGCGTGTTGATCTCTGGAGAGAAGCTGATGAAGAACACCGAATTGTCGAATGTCGCCGACGCGGACAGAATCATCTGTCCGGCCGTGACGGTGAACTTCCAGCCTCTATCCGATGCGCCGATGACCGTATTTACCTGGCCGCTGACTTCTTTCATACTCGCTTCGAGTGCCACCGGATAGCTCGTATAGGCATTTGCATCAAGCTTGTTGAATACGTCTGCGTCACGCAACGAGAAGTAGGCATCAGGAGCGCTCGTGTCGAGTGGGTGCGCACGATAGCCGCTGCCGACTCCGACAGCGAGAAAGCGCCGGTTCAGCACCGGGTCCGTGAAGATTGAGACGTCCGGTGCGGTGTAGAAGCGACGCGTATCGGTTGCTCCTGCTGCGGCAACACCCTCTCCGCCAAACCGGGCGATGACGCCGCCGGTTACGGTATTGGCCGGCGTCCTGTTGCGGAAGATATCGAATCGGAACAATTGACCGCCGACATCGATCGCGTACATGCGATCCGCAAATCCGTCACCGGTGAAGTCAATAACGCGCACCGCAGACGGGAACGATCGAGTCATTGCCGGTAACGTCAGGTCCGCATTGGATCGACCCGCGCGCCACAGCCGGTCACCGCTAAACAGGTCCAGTATCGAGATACCGGCACCCTGGTTGTCTGGCGTCGCTGGCAGGGCCGCCGTGTCGTGCACGGTGTCATAGCCTTCTGCAACGACGACGACAGCTTTCAAGGTTGTGTTGGCGGTATCGAATGCGTTTGAGTTCATGTCGATACGCGAGACGACGGGTCGTGCCCAGGTCTCACCCCATTCCGGGTAAGATTTCACCCAGTTGAGCCGGGGATTGTTCTTGTTGGTTACGTCAAGTGAAAACAAGGTGTTGCCGCCGCGTCGCATGCCAAAGATGACATGCACGAAATCGCTGCCATCAATCACCCCGTTGTCGTTCAAATCTGCAATAACCGGCACAATGTCGCCGTCAATGCCGTAGTGTTTGTAGGTCGACACACCGTCGAGCATCAGGTCGGGTAGATCGGCTAACAACTGCTTCGGAATGAAAGACCACAATTCGACGCCGGTATCACCGTCGACCGCATGGAGGTAGCCGTCGTTGGTCGCCGAAAATACAACGACTTCAGGTGACGCGGCGGTTCCATAAACCACAGCCGCCGGCTGCGAGTGCAGGGGGTCGCCCATCTGGTTTCGAACCGTCGTGGTCGCATCATCGTCAATGTCCATGACGTCTTCGCCGAGTGTCCATTGAATCACTTCGTCGAGCGTTGGCTCGTTGGCGGCACCTGTGAGGCCAAAATCGGCGAGTGTCAGAGCGGTGTTCGACTGCGAAATCGTATTTGTACCGATCGTCAGGTCCTTGCTGAATCCATGATTCGTAAACACCCGACGCGATGTCGGATCCGGCAGCACGTTCGCCGCGCCACCCTTCAGGACATCCGCGCCGTCAGCGCCGGCTGACCAGTAACTCTGTGTGAGGTCGCCAAAGAATCCTGTCGTTGAATCGACAGCCGGTTGTGGCGGATTCCGCGAATCCTTGATGACACCACCGTCGATCGTGTACTTCTTGAGGTTGCCCGGCCAATGCACCCTGGCTTCCGGCAGGAAGGTCGAGATGTACAGGTCATTCAGATTCTGTGTGCGGTTGAATGTGTTGACCGCTACCGCCGGAGCCGAGAAGGAAAGGCCCTTGTCTAGCGCGATTTCGACGATTCGCATCAGTGCGGTCATCAGCTGACCGACATCATCGGCGCGGCTGTACTCACCACCCGACGCTGTAGCGGTTTCGACCAGGATCGGCAGATTAATCGCAAAGCCGATCGTGTGTGTAATGACGCTCTCGACGCTGTTCGGACTGGCGGTGTCGAGATCGGTTTCAAACAGGTATTCGCCGATGTCATCGAGACAGCGGCCATCACCAGCGCCGTCGCAAGTCGTCGCGCCGCCAAGCGCGGCACTGAATCCGGGCAACAATGGAGCAAGCGCCTGAGCGCCGGAGTCACTCACCGGCATACCGTCGGTCAGCAGAACGTTGAAGTTGCGGGTACACACCGGAATGGCCGGCTGCTCATACGTCCCCGGTACGCCACCAACGAATGCACCGGCATCGATGTCGGCCGGTGATTGAACACCGGCGTTAACCGAAAAATTACCGTAGTTGGCACCCATTCCGCGCCAGTACAGCGCCGCTTCGTACAAAGACTCAGCCAGCGGAGTACGGCCACCCGCCACCAGACCCTGGATCTCGGCAATAATCGCGGCACGATCGGCATTGAGGTCGCTGATGTCATGAATGACGCGACCACCCTCGGAATCGTTAAATCGCATGATGCCGACGTTGACGTCTTCGATGGCATTCAGGAGGTTGCGTGTGACCGCTTTGAGAATGTCCATCTTGGGCATATTGACCGTAACCGGATTTTCCTTCCAGTTCAGGTAGTTGCCGTCATAGATTGTATAGACTTGTGCCGCATCGCCGCTGCCCCAGGCGAGTTCGAGGTCCGGATCCGCCGTCCATTGGCCCGAACCTGCGGCGGAGTGGGCAAAAACGTCGCTGGCACCGTCTCCATGTGTCCCGGAGTCGTTTTGGCATTCGACCTCATCCGAGTTGTTGCCAATCTCCAGCTGCTGCCAGCGGGTTGAGCCGCCACCGCTGGAGCTGTATTGCACCAGTACGCCCGTGTAGGCGCCAATGCCTGACATGCGAAGCGTCGCGTCGTTGCACAGGAACGCCGAGTCATCAACCCACTGCGTGTTCGTACCGCCGACGCAGCTTGGCTCAACATCCAGCGTCGTCCAGTAGAAACGGTCTTCCTGGCAGGATCCCGGGTACGTGCGATCGGTACTGTCATACGGTCTGGTCGTCGGGACCGGGTCTCCCATCGAACCCGAGGTATCGAGAATAAAAAGGATGTTTGGCGGCGTCGCAGCTGACGCGGACGGGTCCACCAGCAACAACTCCGTGTCATCGGCATACGCCGGTACAGAAACCATCATTGTCATGAACAGTGACGTACCGACGGCAAGATATTTTTTTAATGGAGAGCTCATAATTATTTCCTCAGCATCCTTTCTTCGGACTACTTGCCGTAGGCGCGAACATTAACAACCGTGTTTGACGTGTCGTCGCGCTTTACATTGACCGTCGTGTCGCCATGCTGGCGCATCTCCGTCAGCGCCTTGCGGAACCGATCCAGTTTCATCGCCTTGCCATTCAAGAGGTATTGGGTATCGGGCGTCACTCGCAATGAGTGGTAATCGCAGTTCTCACACTCTCGAATCGAGATCGTGCCGTTCTGAGACACGGGCATGCGAACTGAAAATATGGATACCTCGAACGTTTTCGACGGCGGCATTCCTTCTGCGTATGCCGAAATCGAGAACGTTAGTGCTATTGCAATGGCAAGTGTTTTAATCATTTTCATCGGACTACTCCGTTCCGAAATCTTATAGTGTCGGCGATTCTGGGCCGACAACGTAGAAAGCCTGCGTGTGCACTGCTGTGGCATCGCGGTCTGTTGTGCTACCCGGCTTGAAGCGGTAGGCCGCCTGCGATGTAGCAATGAAGTGGTAAGCAGAAATGCCGCTGCCGGATCCAAGGCTGAACGCCCGATCGGGCACCAGCGTCGAGTCTTCAAAGTTGATTGTTGCGGCAACTTCTTCGTTGGTACCCGTCGGCGGCGTTACGGAAATCACCGCGTTGGTATTGAAGAGCCCCTGGGACAATGCGTTTTCGAGGCCGGTTTCGGCCGCCTGAAATGCGTTTTCGTAAGTTTGATTGTTGCGGGCCATTGCGAGCTCTGTCGTCGCCGTATTCATGCCGGACACGGCAAGAATCGTAATGACGACCAGCAGCAAAAGACCGACAATTAGTACCGCACCCTGTTGGTGCTCACGTTTGCCAAAAGATTGATAATTCGATTTCATTGCAGTTCTCTTAATCATGTTCTTGCGTTGCGCAACAGGATCGTCTTGGATACCAGCATGCGACGTACGCTGTCGGCCGGTACGCCAAGATCGACGTCTCCAGGTTCATAGTCAGTTGTGTCCTGAACGCCCGGCTCAATGTCGATGCCACGGACAACCATCCAGATTCGTGCCGTCATAACGCGCGCACCCGGCACGTACCCGATTGCCGTTGGGTTATAAATCGGACTGCCCGGGTTGACGTATCGATCAACGGTATTGTCCTGATCGACATCAATTCCGAGTTGCAACTGAATGTTCTCGACACCCGGCGCCACCTCTTCGTCAAATATCGCCGGGGCACCGGCATCCACGCCAAGCCGCTGGCGACGCAAAGTCGGTACATTTCCAATCAGTTCAGATGCTGGCGAAACGTAGTAACTGCTGACCATCAGGTTGTGCGTTGCCGAATCCGCCGCAGAAAACGCGGATGGAATGGCGCCATCGGCGAAGAGTTCGCCCTGGATTCGCGTCGTCTGGATTTGCAGACGTCCGTTCTCGGGCAGAACAGGCACGACACTCGCGCGCCGAACGGTAATCACGTCGGAATTCGCCTGGGTGCCGCCGGTCGCCGGGCAGGCCAGACCGTAGCCGTTGTTAACGCCGTCTATCGGCAGGGCAAGGTTCAGCACCCAGTCCGCAGCGCAGTTATCCAGCGGCTGTGGCAGGCCATTGGGATTTGCG
>DDIP01000303.1:0-272 GCA_002338605.1 Proteobacteria bacterium UBA1847
GGTCGGTGGTTCAAATCCACCCTTCACCACCAGTCTCAATAGGCCCCGTTAATCAAATGGTTAGCGGGGTTTTTTTGTCGTGCACTACAGAATCGAATGTCGAGAACGGAAAACCGGACGTGTTCCGGAACGAGGTATTTTTCACCGTGTCCCAGGAGTATCGCGCTAGCGCATTCACCTACGATTGAAACCCGGTGTCCTTGAACAATGTCAAACGACTGCACGAAATCACTTGAATCGCTGTTGACCGACGTGCGTGGTTGCACGTTGTG
>DDIP01000303.1:392-9417 GCA_002338605.1 Proteobacteria bacterium UBA1847
GCCTGCCGCTCGGGCCGAAACCGCTGCTGCAGGTGTCATCGAGTGCACGAATCCTGATCGCGGGCCAGGCACCCGGACGACGCACACATGAAAGTGCAATCCCGTTCGACGACGTTTCGGGAGACCGCCTTCGCTCATGGCTCGGCATCGATCGCGATGCGTTTTACGATGCAAGCCGCATCGCGATATTGCCGATGGGGTTCTGTTATCCGGGTACCGGGAACAGCGGCGACCTGCCGCCGCGCAAGGAGTGTGCGCCCGCGTGGCGCGAGCGATTGTTGTTGCACATGCAGGACTTGCAGCTGACTGTTCTCATTGGCATGCACGCGCAGCGCTGGCATCTCAGCGACGCCGGCGGTAAGACGCTGACGGAAAATGTCGAAAACTGGGAAGCGTTCTGGCCGGATGCGATACCTCTGCCGCATCCGAGCCCACGCAACACGATGTGGCTCAAGAAAAATCCCTGTGTCGAGGCGATGTTGCTACCGAAGCTGCGGCGACGAGTAAAAAAGCTGATCGGATAACGGCTATCAGGCCCATACCGTACGGGACCAAGTCTATTGCAAGAAAGCGCCCGCCAGACGCGGGCGCCGGCAACACAATCATGGTCGAAGCACTTTAGCTCCAAAGGTTCGCCATCGAGTTCTTCAACTTGTCGAATATGCCCTTACCGGACTTTCCATCGCGAGTCTTCTTGTCGATGTCATCAAGTTGTGCATAGAGTCGCTTATAGTCAGTTTTTTCACCGTAGCCAAGCAACTCCGCCATCTTGACTTGGTCGCGAGCAGCTGCCAACTTGTTGCTCAACTCTTCGTTTTCTTCGTCCGATCGATCGGATTTCTCGGCCAACTCCTCTGTGCGTTCAAGCAATGCCTCAGCGCGCAAGGCAGGCAACGGCACGATGTGATCGGTGACGACAAGAGTATTCAGTGCGGCCTGCAGCGAGTTCTTGGCTTCATCAATCTTGCCGTCATCGATCAATGGCGTGATGGCCTTGATCGCTTTCGGATACGTTGCCAGCGGCAGGTTTGAAACACTGATGATCATCTCGCTGCCCAGGCCGTCAAGAATTCGTCGTGCGCGTTGAACCTGGCCATCGTCGAGCGCCTTTTCGGCACCCTTAATGGCAGTTTTTATAGCCTCCGGAGTGCCATACAGGTCGTGTGTAATGATGGCAACGTCGGTTGGCGCGAGTGCCAATTCGGGATCACGAGCGACAATAAGCTCAAGCTTGCCTGTGGTGACAGCAAGCGCATCCAGTGCATCGTCAATACGTTCTTCCTCGAGCGCGGTTAGCGCCTCTTTGGTTTTCGCCAGCGCGTCGACCGCCTCCTGGAGTATTTTCTGACGACGTTCTGCGGTGGCTTTGTCGGTTTCAGACCGTACTTCGCTTTCCACGGACTCCGTGGCTTCCTTCATCGTGTCGGCATCAATCGGCGCGTCTTGTGCAAACGCCAGGCCGCCGAAAGAGAGCAGAGATGCACTCAAGATCGACAGGCAGGCATTCCTGATTCGTTTGGTCATCGTTCTACCTCCAATATAGTGATGTTTCATTCAACGCCATCCCTTGCAGGCTGGCGGCGACTATTGTTGGGATAGGTCAACTCGTTTGTTTTTCAAGGGTTTCCTTGCCAGAGGCGCCGCTACTTCCGGTCGACGGCGATGCGGCGCGGCCTGGCGGTTCTTGATTTCGGCAATATAATGGTCAACACACCAGCTCGGTAGTTCGCTTTGGCGCCATCATCCTCGACAGCTGACGGCAATCGAATAGCGCGTTCAAATTGACCGTAGGCTCGCTCCATTACGTGATACTGACCACGAGTTTCTTCGCGGGCGAGTTTCTTTTCGCCGCGCACAACCAAAATGTCATCGCGCACTTCGATGTCGAAATCCTCTGCGTCGAGGCCTGGTGCTTCCAGCATCACCTGGACGGAGTCGTCGTTGTCCGCCACTTCGGCCGCAAGCAGGCCCCACCGCGATGCTCTGCTCACGATCCGGTCCTCAGCCGTTTCCACGTCGCCGCGAGCGGTCTTTGGCTGGAAGCGTGTCAATGCATCTCCGGCCAGGTCACGAAATTCTCGCCAGCCTTCGGTGAAAGAATCCCATGCCTTGGAAAATCCCTGGCGGATCTGGTGCAACGTGCTCATGGTCTTGTTTCCTCCAATAGTTGTGTACTGGATGTGAAATAGGGCGATGCTTGTCTCCTTCAAGTTGATACCGGGGAATTTTCAAACGAAATGAAACGGGGGCCGGTGTTCGGCCCCCGTTAAGGGTGCGGGTTCAGGGGATACCCGCCGACGAATGACGGGGTTATCAGGCCGCGACTTTTATGCGTCGTGGCTGGGCTTTAGCTTGCTTCGGTATTGAGATCTCCAGAACGCCGTGGCGATCGGTCGCTTTTACTTTCTCTGCATCGACAGTGTCGGGCAGGATGAAACGACGGTGAAACTGACCCTGACCGCGCTCGCTGCGGCGATGGACCATTTTTTCGCCTTCAGGCATTGCCGGAAGGCCGCGTTCACCGCTGATCGTAAGCACGCCGTTATCCAGCGTGATGTCGACTGCGTCCGGATCAACACCGGGGACGTCGACATACAGCTGGAATCGGGTATCGAATTCCTGGATATCGACGGATGGCACCCAGCCGGCGGTGGCACCGCTGCTTTCGGTGTCGCCCCAGTTGCTAAACAGGCGATTGATCTCATTCTGAAGCTCGCCTACACCCCATGGGTTGTATCGAACCATTTGCATGTCGTATTACCTCCTAAACTCTTTTCTCAATTTCAGTCCTTCGGCAATTCAAGCGTTGCCACTCTAGTGAATAGGCTGTGCCGCTGACATTTTCAAGAGGGCTGCAATAAAAATTTTCTGTCCAGTAGTCATCGGTACAGCCGTTACCGATTAGTGGCCGAGCAGAATCAAGCGACTTGAAATTGAACCGACTATGCCTATGCACTGAGGCAGTCGCTTCCATCCTTAAGGAGAAAAACAATGACGACCCGATTCACTCGGAACCTGGTGACAACGCTGTGGCCTGCGCTGTTGTTGGGCTTCGCGGCCCAGTGCGCCTACGCACAAATGCCACTGTCATTGAACAACAACGGGCGACCGACGCTCGCGCCATTGCTCGAAGACGTGACGCCCGCCGTAGTCAATATTGCGGTCACGGGCAAGGCCAACACGCTGCAGCGAAACCCGTTGTTTGACGACCCGTTTTTTCGACGCTTTTTCGAGCTGCCCCAACCAGGGCCGGTCGTCCCCAGCCAAAGCGTGGGGTCTGGCGTGATTGTCGATGCGAGAAAAGGCTACGTCATCACCAATCACCACGTCGTCGCGAATGCGGACAAAATCACGGTAACGCTGCAGGACCGGCGCCGGTTCGAGGCAGAGCTTGTCGGTAGTGACGAGGGCACGGATGTCGCTTTGCTGAAAATTGATGCGAACAGACTTAAGGCGTTGGAACTGGGTGATTCGTCATCTCTCAAGGTGGGTGATTTCGTTGTTGCTATTGGCAATCCATTCGGGCTGGGTCAGACCGTCACGTCGGGTATTGTCAGTGCACTTGGTCGCAGCGGGCTCAATATCGAAGGCTACGAGGATTTCATCCAGACTGATGCCTCGATTAACCCCGGAAATTCCGGTGGTGCTTTGGTGGATCTTGACGGCCGGCTGATCGGTATGAACACGGCAATCATCGCGCCTGCTGGCGGCAATGTCGGCATTGGATTTGCCGTGCCTGTGCACATGGTGAAATCGGTGATGGAACAGCTGTTGGAATATGGCGAGGTGCGGCGTGGGCGACTCGGTATCATCATTCAGGACGTGACACCGGACCTGGCCGATGCACTCAGCCTTGGCACTGTTGAAGGTGCTGTCGTTACGCAGGTGGAGCCCGAATCGCCTGCCGAGGAGGCGGGAATCAATGCCGGTGATGTGATTATTGCCGTGGACGGTCAGGCAGTGACCGGGTCTGCGGCACTTCGAAACCGCATCGGTCTGATTCCAGTCGGCGAGGAGGTCAAGATCACCCTGCTTCGGGATGGCCGGCGCCACGTCGTTGAAGCTGAAATTGGCAAGGCCAGCGCCACCCGACTTTCTGGCGGACAAACGCTGCCGAAACTTTCCGGCGCTCAGTTCCAGAACCTGGAGCGAAGTCATCCTCAGTACGGAAGCGTCGAGGGCGTGCTTGTCGCCCAGGTGGAACAGAACAGCCCGGCGTGGCGCAATGGGCTTCGCGATGGTGACATCACCCTCGGGGTGAATCGCCAGCCGGTAAGAACGGTGGATGCATTGTCGGCTGCGCTGCAGGCGGCAGGACCGACGGTGGCCTTGAATCTGTTACGAGGCAACACGCGCCTCTTCCTCGTAATCCAGTAAACCTGGCCGGTTGCGAGGCCGCGGGCCTCGCAACCGGATTGCGGTCCAAAGGCCCCCTGCATAGTGTCACTGCCCCCCTCTTGAAAATTTTATTGGGTGTCCATATCTGAAAGTTCAGGGGTCGCCCACTGTGGAGCGACCGAATGCAGCGAGGTTCCAATTTGGTTCAATATTGATGGGGGTTATGACGATGTCGAATACAAATGTGACGGCGCTACCTGTGCCACTGAGCAATCTTTCTCAATACCTGCAACTTGTCGAAACGTTCCCACGACTGAAAGATGACGAGGAGCGTGCGTTGGCTGAGCGCCTGAAACAAGACCACGACCTGGATGCCGCTCGCACGCTCATCCTGTCGCACCTGCGTTACGTGGTGTATATCGCGCGCGGCTATACAGGCTACGGCCTGCCGCAGGAGGACCTGATTCAGGAGGGGAACGTCGGTTTGATGAAGGCTGTTCGCCGTTTCGATCCTGCACGGGGTGTCCGGCTTGTCGCCTATGCCTGCTATTGGATTCGCGCACATATCCATGATTTCATCCTCAAGAATTGGCGCATGGTTAAGGTCACGACCACGAAATCACGACGAAAACTATTCTATAAGCTGCGAAGTGCGAAGCAGAGACTCGACTGGTTGAATCGCGATGAAGCCAAAGACATCGCTCGGTCACTCGGTGTCGATGCCGAAGAGGTTATCGAGATGGAAGCGCAGATGTACGTACCGGACCAGCCCTTCGACGTTCCGTCGGAGGAGTTCTCGGACGACACCCGAAGCCTGTCCGATTATTTGGAAGATACCGGGACTACACCGGATCAGAAAGTGGCACAAGATCAATTTCTGTGCTGCGCGTCGAGCGCATTGCACGACGCCCTTCGGACTCTGGATACTCGCAGTCGCGACATCATTGAATCCCGATGGCTCAATGAAGATCCGGACAAACCGACATTGCAATCGCTCGGTGAGCGATACGGCGTCAGCGCTGAGCGCATCCGTCAATTGGAGGTAGCGGCTATCTCGCAGTTGCGCGAAATGATGGTGCCACGCCTGGGTGTTGATTACTGCGACGTCGAGTTGCCGAGGCAGCAGAGCCTCTTCGCATTCTGAGTGTAGAGACAAAGTCGGTGTGATAATGACAGTGCTTGCGTTGAGTGCTCTGCGACGACTCGCGAGGGCGCGTGTTCCTCTGAATATCAGGTATGACACGCAGGCTGGACGTCCTCCATCTGAATCCCTGGCTTCATCTAAGCAGGAAAAACGACGCGCGCGAGCAAGCCGTTACCACCGTCTTCCCGGGCCTCGAGCGTCAGCGATGCGCCGTGCACGGCGGCAATCTTGCGACATATCGCAAGCCCAAGTCCATGGCCGGCGCTGCGGCTGTCCATGCGGCTGTAACCGGCGTTGAGCGCCTCCCGATGTGCGGGCTCAATACCCGGGCCGTTATCTTCCACGGAAAGGCAGACACCCAAGTCAGTTCGCTCGAGCCTTACATCAAGTTCAGTCCCGGGGCCTGCATGACGCAACACATTGAGCAAAAGGTTTCTTAGCAATACCGCGAGAAGCACCTTGTCGCCTGGTACCGCGAGCGACGAGAGCGAGCGGCTTACGGTCATTCCTGCATCCATCATGTCAGGCGACAACTGCTCGAGTTCCTGTGTACAGAGGAGTTCAAGATCGACATCGGCAAAACTCCGGCGCAGGTGTCCCTGCTCGACACGTGCCAGGGTCAACATCTGGCTGACCAGCTGGGTCAGTCGATTGACCTCGAACTTCAGAACTGCGATGTCCGGGTCATCACCGGCGAGTTCCAGTTTTAGCGTTGTTAATGGCGTTCGCAGCTCGTGCGCCACATCGTTTGCAAACTGGCGCTCGCGGCTGAGCACGTCGTCGACATTGTTGATGAGCCGATTCAACGTATCGCGCAAGACCGCAACTTCCCTTGTTGACGTACTAACGGACAATGGGGCCAGCGAGTCCGGACTGCGAGTCTCCAGTTGGCGACTCAAACGTGTAACGGGCCGCAGCACCATCGTGAGAAAAATCGCCAGCAATGCCAGGTTGATGCCACCGGCGACCAGAACGGGCGTAGCGATATCGTCGAAAACATCCTCCTGGGCGTCGCTCAGATAGTCATCGCGCCGCAGGATCTGAACCACGTACCGGTCGCTTGCGCGTTGCGAGCCATGCCAGTCGTAGCCATCCAGTGCGAGGCTGAGCGTTTCGTCCTCAACCTTCGGCATGGGTTTGCTGTGGCTGAGATTACTGGTGAGCAAACCTGTCGATCGCTCATAGACGTTCACCCACAGCGTGTCCTCGTCATCCTCCTCAAAGACTGTTGCAAGCAGGCTTTGGAGTTCATCAGGCGGCAAGTCGTGCATGCCGGATTCCAGCATTTCCGATAGCAGGCGACTCTGGGTTTCGAGATCGTCGTCAAGCAAGTCGCGAAATTCGTGTTTGGCGACAAGATAGGTTGCTGCGACACCGCCGATGCCTGTTAGTACTGTACTGAGCGCAAGCAAAAATCCCAGGTGTGTCAAACGAAGCTTCATTCGTGCGTCAGCCGATAACCAAACCCACGAACGGTGGTAATTCGATCCTTGCCGATTACCTTGCGCAGCATATGCATGTGCACATCCAGCGAATTCGAGTCGACCCCTTGCCCGAGACCGTACAGTTGTTGCATGAGCCGCTCGCGACTGACCGGCTTCGCGCCAGCCTGCATCAGGACAGCGAGTAACTGAAACTCTTTGGCGGGCAGATGAATTGCATCGCCATGCAAGTAGAACTGCTGCTGTTCAGAAGAAAAGCTCAGGTCGCCGGCGCTCAACATTGCTTGTGCAGCGCCTGATTTTCGTCTCAGTAGTACGCGAATCCTTGCCAGTAACTCGTCGGGCTCGAAAGGCTTGACGAGGTAGTCATCGGCACCTGTATCCAGGCCCCGTACCCGATCATCCAGCGCGTCACGCGCCGACAGGATCAAAACCGGCAACAGCGATCCCTTTTTTCGCATGGCCTGCAGCCAGTCGATACCATCACCATCCGGCAGACCAAGGTCCAGCAGCAACGCGTCGTATTCCGCTGTCGCCAGATGGTCTTTCGCAGTTGCGAGAGTCCGAACCCAGTGGACGCGGTAGTGCGGCCGGAGCAGTTTGAGCAGTGCTTTGCCAAGGTTCAGGTCGTCTTCGACGGATAACAGGTACACGGTAGGCTATTCTCGGGATTGCGGCAGCCGAATCAATGTGTTCGCCAGGGAAGTCGGTCCACACACTGATTCGGCCACCGGTTGCAATTCGAACAGCTTATTTCACCAGCCGGATGGAATCGACATCAATTGTGTTGCCGGTGCGTTCCTTGTCGACTTCTCCCGTGAGCTCGACCTTGTCGGTAGGGGATACCTCAAGGCCGTGCCAGTCGTCATCGTCGATCTCGACGATCAACGTGCCTGAGTCATCCTTGAATTCGTATTCCTCGTCACCGGTTTTTCGAACAATGTAGCCAACCAGCCGGACGTGTGTGTCGTCAGCCAGTTCCTGGACCTCAAGCGCCGTGACAAGCGGGCGGCCATCAGGACCGCTGAATCCACCGGTCTGGGCGTAGGCTGTAGCGGCAGCCAGGCCGAATAAAACGATAAGGCAAATCTTTTTCATGGAATGGGCTCCTTGTTGAGTGTTCAAGGAGAGCTTAGCGGCGCAACATTAAGTTTATCTTAGGAGTACGAGTATGCAGACGGGTGTGGAGATCAACCCGCGCTTGTTTCTATCGTCGTGGCGAATCGCGGCGCCAGGAAGCTTGCCGCGATTCTCGATTGCAGTAAAAAAGCGTTACCCGGAAAGCGTTACCCGGGATGGGTGATTTCGCCAGAGGTGGCCGACGTGAAATGCGCAAGAAGTGCGACGATGCCACCTGCAACCAGAAGGGACAGGAACAGGATTGCCTGCTTGGCAAATAGCAACGGCATAATTCCTCCCACCAGCATTAGCACCCCGCCAACGAGGAACTTGCGCTTCCATGACATGATCCCGCCTGTCACCCCGAGCACCAGGCTGAGGATCATCAGCAGGCCCGCCGTGCCCATGTTCTGGAGTTGCTCTCCACCCATCGCACGTTGCATCTCGTTGAGCTGGCCGAAGTCGCCAAGCCATTTTGCGCCGAGTGCGCCGGCAACCAAACCGCCAAGTACACCAAGAATCAATGCCGCTATTCTCATCGTCTATTCTCCTTGTTGATCAAGTACTCATTGTTGTCGCGTCAGATGCAGCGCTGTTGGGAAGTTGATGCCGCCTTGATGGGGGGCAATAAACTTGCTTTGGGCGCTTCAGCGACTCTGGAGAGTACAGAGCCCTGGTCACTGCACACATCGACAGCTAGCGGCATTTAGCGGCGATTAACGGTAAAAACAGGCTATAGGTCAGAGAACTTCGAGCGGCCTATGCCCCGAAGATCGTTCAGGTTATTCGGGTTGGCCTTTGATACGGAGTACGGGTTAATCTCGTATTCTGTGAGCAGAACAGCAAAAAACCGAATTTCCATGAGTCAGGAACACGACAAGTACAAGAGTGAGCAATCGCTTCTTCCCGATATTGCTTTGAATTTCGTACTCCCTGGAATTGTCGCGGCCGTGTTGCTACTGGCAGGCTGCGGTTCCGGTGG
>DDIP01000177.1:0-4313 GCA_002338605.1 Proteobacteria bacterium UBA1847
CAGGGCGGCTTTAAGGCGGTCCTGGATGAACTGATCGGTGCCGGGACCGTTGCGCCGGTGATTGTTGTCTTCCTCGACAGTCGGGATCCCGACAGGCTTGATGTCGATCGCCGCAATGCTCAGTTCATGTGCAACGCCGATTTTGCAACGTTCTTTGCTGCCGAACTTGTGCCGACAATAAGCAGGGACGAGCCGGTCAGCCTGTCACGTGATGACCGAGTTATTCTTGGACTTTCTTTTGGGGGTTTGAATAGTGCCTGTTTCGGCCTGATGCTCTCGAACCTCTTTGCCGGTATCGCCATGCAATCGCCCGCAAGCGGCGATCATGTCGATGTTGTACGTGATTTATACAAGAAAAACGAGCCTCTGCCGCTCAAGATGTTTCTTAGCGTCGGCACAAAAAACGACAACCAGGCGGCAGTGAAAAGATTCAAGCGAGTGTTGGAACGCAAAGGATATGACCTGACGTTTAAGACGGTTTCTGAAGGGCACGACTGGGACAACTGGAAGCCCCTGCTCGACGACGTGTTGCTAACGTTTTTTGCTGGTAGAAACTGACCTGGCAATGATCAGGACCACATTCGAATCAGGTTGTGGCGAACGAGGTCGAGGCGCTGTCTGTTCTCCGGCTTCATGGTCAAACCTTCCAGGGCTGAAACTTCGCCGAGACTGTAGATCATGTGACGCTGCCGTTCGTCAATAATCTGGCTTTCTACAAAAGTAATCGCTACCAGGCGCTGACCACGTGTGACTTCGGCAACTTCGTGCAGCAGCGTGGACGGGTAGGCCACGAGGCCGCCTGCCGGAAGCTTGATCGGAACTTTCCGACTCTCGAGATGAAGCACAAGTTCTCCGCCATCGTAACTTGCAGGGTCATTCAGGAAAACGGTTATCGAAATATCAGAACGCAATACCATCTGCAGCTTCTTGAGTGGCAACAGCGCGACATCGGAGTGCGTACCGTAGGCCATGCCAATTTCGTATTTGCACATCAGCGGCGGCGCGATCTTGTTCGGCATTGCGAAATCACGAAAGCCTTCATGCCGCAGCAGGGCATTTGCCACAAGCTGACTTGATTCCTGGTAGCCGGGGGCCGAATGGTCAATCTGTTCATTCTTCTTGGTCTTGTTATGCGGATTGCTCAGGCGGCCATCGAGGAAGGTCGATTCTGCGCCGATTTGTTGCAGGCGCTGGAGCTCCGTTGGGCTCAGAAAGTCGTGGATCTCTAGTATCATGATCGTCGCTTCTTCGTGAATAGCAGTGCGGGGAAGAAGAAAATTATGTTTTCTTCATACTCAAGTCAATTATATACCTGGTCAACGTACAATTAGCTTTCCGACTGCATCGCTTGCACTATCGAGACGAGAAACCTGACGTATGAATGGAACGAATACGCTTGCTCGCTGGACCGACAACCTGCCGGAACGAGCTGAAATTTTCCCGCACAGCCTGAACCTGATTAACGACAACGTGTTGCTAGTGGAATTGAGCGCCGACGAGATACGCGCTGCGAGCTTCCTCGACCAGCGTGTCTTGCAGCAGACAAGCAATGGAAGCTGGATTGCCTGGCGGCCGATCGCAGATATCTTCAACCAGGCACCGGCGGGCAATCCGGTGAGTTTTATTTTTCATGTCGGACACTGCGGGTCCACGTTGTTGTCGCGGTTGCTGCAGCTGTTGGACGGCACGCAGAGCTTGCGTGAACCTCTGCCACTGCGGACCCTGGCGCAGGAGTTCGCAGATACGGGCGAGGGGCGTTCGTTTCTAGCTCACGATTCGCAACTCGAACGCCTGCAGGTCCTGTCAAAAATGTGGAGCCGCGGCGCCAGTCACACCGTAATAAAGGCAACCAGTGTTTGTACGGACCTGCTTCCCGCCATCCATTCTGTCGTTCCCGGGTCACGATTCGTGTTTGTTTTCAACCGGCCCGAGACACATATTGCAACGTTGCTTGCGGGAGAGAACGCCTTACAGGACCTGAGAGGCTTCGCGCAGATCAGGCTGCAACGCCTGCGGCAGGCAACCGGAATCAAGCTACTCCTGCACCAGTTGAACCCAGGTCAGCTCGCAGCACTGAGCTGGCTGAGCGAAACAGTCAGTGCGACGCGGTCGCTTGAAGCACACGCGGGCGACATCCTGCCGCTCGAATTCGAGGCTTTTATTGGCAAGCCCGCCGAGACGCTCACAACAACCGCGAGCTTTCTGGGCATCGCTGCGGACGAGGGAACGATAGAAAGTGCAGTGCAAAGTGATGTCTTGCGAACCTATTCAAAAGCGCCCGAGCACGAATACAACGCCAATACCCGCGCGGCCATCCTGGCAAACTCACGATCGGAATTTTCGAAGGAGATTCGTGCGGCCATGACCTGGCTTGGTGAGCTCAGCACGGAATCGGAGCTGATCGCTGCAAGCCTTGAACAATTTGGCTGATGGGGTGGGAGACAGGTCGTTAGCCGGATTCGAGAAGGCGCTCTATCTTGTTGTGGTAGTTTCGCTTCAGTCCGTCATCAGTAGCGATTTCCTCGGCTTTTTTCAGCCAGCGCTGGGCGACAACCTCGTCTCCTTTTCCGAGATAGCTCAGGCCCATCAGGAAGTAGAAAGTATCTTCACCTTTCTTCTTCCTGAGTGAATACTTAAGGTGCTTGATTGCGGCCTCATAGTCTTTGCCAAGGAACGCTTTGCGCGCCAGATGGTAACGATAGTAGGGGTTCTGCATGCGATGCTGATTGCTTCGCGCAAAATACCGGTCAGCAAGCTCGGTTTTCCCCTGAAACTGGTACAGCTGGCCAAGGTTGCTCATTGCAACGAGTTCTTCCGGATTTAATCGCAGTGCCTGCAGGTAGGCCGCCTCGGCGTAGTCGAAATGCCCGGCGCGTGAGTACAGCGCGCCCAGATTGCTCCACACCGGTGCAAAGGATTCGTCGCCAGTCGCCGCCTTACGAAAGAAACGTAATGCCTCTAGCGGCTTGTCTTGCTGCAGAAATTCGGCGCCGATGTTGGAATAGTAGTGCGCCAGTGCCCTGGCATCGGAGATGATTTTCCGATTGTAACTGCTCTGGAAGTCATCAATATTGAAATCGACCTCTTTGACAATATTCCCTCCCATGTCGACAATGACATTGACGTGGCGCGTCAACATGTAAATATCGCCTTCGTGAGTCCAGTTTGGGGGTATATCAATTTCCTGGTAAGTCGCGTTGATACCGACTTCCCGTGCCATTGCGACGAACATGTTGGTGAACGACAGGCAGTTACCCCGGCGCGCTGCAAATGTTTCCTGCGCGGTTCTGGTCCTCTCGTCATACTCGAGGCCGAAACTACCTTCTGTGATGATCGCGTACAACAACTCGTGCAATTTCAGCGTACGTCCGTGATGCCGGTTAACGTGCCGATCCAGGAACTCCAGCATGTCACGGTTCACCGCAAGTACGTCGACATCTGGCAGGTCCGGGATATCATTACTCCCGGTCAGTGGTGTTGCGCGCAATAGTTGTTCCGTCGAGATTACCGTTTGGTCAGGAACGAAAACCGGGCTCGCACAGGCCGTAAGCAGGGCAAACACTACCGGTAGCAGAAATGATTTTTTCGTGCTGTGCATGTTGCCGGCCTTGAGGGTAAATGCATGACGCTCTTTGTATATGGACTGCAATCAGTGCGAATAGTTGCCATTGCCTGGCAGTGGCGCCCCTGTGTATTCGGGTTGGGGACCATGGTGTATACTTTTCGACCCTGAAAAGGCCGTCGCATGACTCAAAAAACATTTATCGAAACCTACAAAATTGATGCGGATGTCTGCGACAAGATCATTGGTTTATATGACATAAACAAGCACCTTGCCCGGCCGGGCAGGTTGGGCGAAACCGCCAGAATCGACAAGAGTATGAAAGACTCGATGGACATGAGTATTCCGGTCAAACTGTATGGAAGCTTTGAGCCGTTCTTTCAGCAGCTCGAAGCGTATGTCAGCAAGTATCTCGATAAGTATTATTTTGACGTCGGTGCAACCGGCATGGGCCCTGTCGGCTTTTCAAAATTCTCGAATATTCAAAAGTATCCGGCAGGCGGTGGCTATCCGGCGATCCACTGTGAAAGGGATGCACTCGAATACGCGCATCGCGCCCTGGTCTGGATGTTGTATCTGACCGATACGCCAAACGGTGGCACGGAGTTCCCGCACCAGGGCCTGGTAACGGAGTGCATCAAGGGAGACCTGATAATCTGGCCGACCGATATGACACATATGCACAGAGGTGTCGTATCCGAAACACATGAGAAGATGATCTTCACTGGCTGGATTGACTTCATTCGGCTGG
>DDIP01000177.1:4431-8104 GCA_002338605.1 Proteobacteria bacterium UBA1847
CCCGCCACAAACGCAGCAAGGTCTCTGACAGGTTACTCATGCTCGAAGCTCACCTTAAGATCAAATCCCTCGATCATCTTGCGGCTCAATTACCCAAAGACGTTATTAACGTAAAACGCGAGCTTGGCAGCGCATTGGATGAAAACCCACCCGATAAAAGCAAGTTGTTACTGCTCGTGCGCTGCCACCTGCTCTGTGATGAACCACAGGAAGCGCGACACGCGCTCGAAGTACTGACCGAACACCATCCGGATGCGGTGCAGGCGAAAGTGGAGCTTTCAAAGATTCTTGGCGGTAGCGAGGAATACGACGCGGCGATCGGTTTGCTGAGGGACGTGACGGCCGCCAGGCCCGAGATCACCGAGAGCTGGCAACTACTGGGCGAGTACCTGAAACAATCCGGGCAGAGCGCTGCGAGCCAGGACGCGCTAAATCAGCTCAAGATGATCCGAACCTTCAATACCCGGCTCCATGCTGCCGAACAGGCGTTCATGAAAGGCGATTTCCAGGCTGCTGACAGCATATGCCGCCAGTTGCTGCAGCTCGTTCCCAACGAAGTTCGGACGCTGCGACTCTTGTCGAGGATTGCACGACAGTTCCGGCATTACGAATTCAGTACATCAACACTCGCCCGTTGCATTGAAACGCGACCTCGTGATTCCGACCTCGGACTCGACTATGCCTACTCCTTGCTGGCCAGCCGTCGTTACCGGGATGCACTGGATCAATGCGAGCGACTGATCGAGCTTGCCCCGGAAAAAATTGACGTGTACGACCTGAAGGCGGAGCTACTCTATTACCTTGGACGATTTGACGAGGCGATTGAGCTGTATCGGGCACTCGCGGAGCTTGATGACAAACGGGCATTGCGATTGCTGGCGTTGGGCAAGTTGCTGAAGACCGTGGGTGACTCGACCGCGGCGACGGAGTGCTATCAGCAGGCTATTGCAGCGGATCCGACATCAGGTCAGGCCTACTGGGAGCTTGCCGACCTGAAAACCTACCGCTTTTCGGAGTCCGAAATCGCAGCGATGTCCGCGTTGCTGGATGCCGGAAACCTCAAGCCGCTGAATCGCGTGTTGATTCAGTTCGCCCTGGGCAAGGCGAACGAAGATGCAAAACAGTATGCGGAAAGCTTCAAGCACTACGATGCCGCGAACAGCGAATACGCCGCGCTTCGACCATCGCCCTACTTGAGTCATAACGGGCAATTCACCTCAGTCTTTACGAATGAGTATTTCACTGACAGGAAGGCGTTCGGAAACGATACCGATGCTCCGATCTTTATCGTTGGATTGCCTCGCAGCGGTTCCACGCTGCTGGAACAGATTCTTGCCAGTCACAGCCAGGTTGATGCAACACAGGAGCTCGACGAGATCGTATCCATCGTCCGTGATGTGAGTGGCGCGAGTCAGCCAGGGCAGCACCAATACCCTCAGGTAATGACCAACCTGGACGCTGGTCAGATCAGTGATCTTGCGCGACGATATCTTGAGTATGCGCAGCAATACCGCCAGCAGGCACCGCGCTTCATCGACAAGGCACCGCACAATTTTCAGCACATCGGCCTGATCAAGACACTGTTTCCCAACGCACGAATCATTGACATCCGTCGCAATCCGATGGCCAGTGGCTGGAGCGTTTACAAACAGTTTTTTGCCGAGAGTTTCCTGTTCTCCTACAGTCTTGAGACGATTGGACGGTACTACAACGACTATATTGAGCTGATGAATCACTGGCATGCCGTCCTGCCCGGCCAGATACTGACGATCAGTTATGAAGATCTGGTTGCAGATTTGCCAGCAACCGTCTCGATGCTGCTTCAGTATTGCGATCTCGAATTTGAAGCGGCGTGTCTCAGTTTTCACCTGAACGAACGGGCGGTATCGACGCCGAGTTCAGAGCAGGTTCGACAACCGCTGTATTCAGATGCGGTGCAGCAGTGGAAGCACTACGAGGCTTTTCTTGACCCGCTCAAGAAAGCGGTAGGGTATTCCAACGATGCCGTCGGAAGCTGATGTTCCGTCGAAAGCCGGGGGCGGCTAGCGATGGGAAATAAGCGTCAACACGCGGGCAAGAAGCGCAGCAAGCCGATCAAGCTGCGGCCCCCGGTAACCAGCCAACAAAAGGCCCGGTTTCAACAGGCCATACACGCACATTCGGTCGGACAACTGGCCGCTGCCGAGGCCGGCTACCGCGCCCTGATCGCTGACAAGATCAGGACCCCCGAACTTTTCTGCCGGCTCGCACTGATATGTGCGCAGTCAGAGCGCCGGGACGAGGCCGACTCGCTGTGGAAGAAAGCGCTTGCGATCGACCCGGGCTTTCTTGAAGCGCAGATGAACCTTGCGGACAGCTATCAGCTCGCGGGTGATCTCGACAGGGCGGTCAGGACCTACCGAAAAATTCTCGCCGAACACGAGTATTTCCATATCGCGAAGTACATGCTGGCCAATATGCTGAAATCACAAGGAAAAATGGCCGAGGCATCGGAGCTTTACCGGCAGATCATGGCGCAGCAGCCGGACTACACGCAGGCGCATTTCAACTTTTCCGGTATTCACAAGTACCGTGATCGATCCGATCCGCATATCGATCAAATGCTCGGTTTGTATCAGAAAGTGAATCTGCCGACGGACGGGAAAATACACCTGGCGTTCGGCCTGGCAAAGGCATTCGAGGACCTTGGCGATTACGCCGAGGCGTTTGGCTATCTGCAGTCGGGCAATGACCTCAGGCGTTCGGAGTTTCATTACGATATTGAAAGCGACCGCTCGCTAATCCGAAGCATCATCGAATGCTTCAGCCAGCAGGCCCTGAACAGGTTGCAGGTCAGCGGCGAATCGTCAAACCGCCCCATTTTCATACTGGGTATGCCTCGTTCGGGTACGTCACTGGTTGAAAAAATCATCGCCAGCCACTCCGAGGTTTACGGTGCCGGTGAGCTCGATACCCTGTTTGCCCTGGGTACCCGTCATTTCCTCGGTGCGGCCAACAACTTCGAGTACCAGGCCCTCGATACCTACTCACCGGACATCTTCAATGAGATAGGCAAAACCTATCTTCAGCAGCTTGCAGCATTAAACACTGATGCCAAACGGGTCACTGACAAAATGCCGTTTAACATGATGATGATTGGAATCATCAGCGTCGCGCTGCCCAACGCGAAGATTATTCACTGTGTCAGGGATGCGAGGGATACCTGCCTGTCGATATACAAGCAGAATTTCACAACCGGCAACTATCGCTTCGCGTACGACCTTAAGACCGTCGCGCAGTTTTACAATTTATACAGTGAGTTGATGACGCACTGGCACGCGGCGTTGCCGGGCAGGATCTACGATGTTCGATACGAAGACCTGACGGCCGATCCTGACCAGGAAATTCGCAAGCTGCTGTCGGCCTGCGATCTTGCCTTCGAGGAAGACTGCCTGAGGTTTGAGAAAACTGAAGCCGTCGTCAAGACAGCGAGTGCTGCGCAGGTGCGCCAACCGATGTATCGCAGTTCCGTCGCCCTTTGGGAGCGGTACGAGGCATTCCTGCAACCGATGCTTGACGAGTTGGGGGCGGAGTAGGGCAGCAGCCGTCGCCGGTCAGCTTAGGAGTTCGCCAAGCAGTTCGGGTCGCAATTGGGTTCCGGGATTGTTGCGTAGCAGCCATTGGAGCCCGTCGT
>DDIP01000334.1:0-1493 GCA_002338605.1 Proteobacteria bacterium UBA1847
GGACCAGCGGCTGCTCGCCCTGCTTCGCGCCGATGCGCGAATTTCCGTGGTCGACATCGCGAAACGCCTGGGCGTCTCGCGGGCGACGGTGCAAAACCGCATGCGTCGTCTCGAGAAAAGCGGTGTGATAAAAGGCTATACCGTTGCGCTTGGATCCGACGTGCAGCAGGCTGATGTCCGCGCCTTCATGAGTATCTCCGCCGACAGCGCAAAAGAGCGCAACGTTATCGCGGCACTCAGGGGCAACCCACACGTAGCCGTCGTGCATCACACCACCGGGCGCTGGGACCTCATCGCAGAAATCCAGACGGACTCACTTTCTTCGTTCAATTCAATCGTCGGCGCGCTGCGACTCATCGACGGGGTCACCGCGACCGAAACCAACCTGCTCCTGGACAGCTACGAGTAGTGCTCACGCCCGACCATTAGATCACGCTGGCAATCTCCGGCAGCCATTGTTTCCAGTACGCGAGTTTCTCGCGCAGCTCCCTCGCCGAGACGGAATCGTCACGTTCCAGCAGAGTCATGCTGTCACCCGGACGCAGCTGTCCCAGCAAATGCATGTCCGCCCGAGTCACTTTGGCGATTCGTGGGTATCCACCGGTCGTCTGGGCGTCAACGGACAACAGGTAAAGACTGCCATCGCCCGGGCACTGAATGATTCCCGGAAATACCGGCACGCTGGGCATGTCGCCTTCGATATCGGTCGTGAACGTATCCCCGCTGAGCCTGATACCCATACGATCGTTGCGATGACCGACACGCAATTTCTTCCCGAAGAGACGGCTGGCGCCCCTCAGGTGCCCCGTTTCGGACGACCGTGTTGCACGCAACATCCAGGATGACGACATCGGCGGCCGGAACCGGTCGGGCGTCGTCAGCTGAGGCACACTGCGCGAGTGCTCGATTTGCAGTTCGTCACCTTTTATCAGTGCACGCCCGCAGTGGCCTCCCAATCCTGCCGGGATGTAAGTCGAATCGGAACCGAGCACGACATCGGATCTCAAGCGACCGGCAAACGCGACATAGGAGCGCGCGCCGCGAATTGCCGCCCCCACATCAAGAACATCGCCGCGTCGTACCGCGTAACTCCTGTGAGCTTCAATTTCGTGCCCGTTGACCCGCACCAGCGCCGTTGCGCCGGTGATTGCGAAAGTAGCTGCCTTGCGGAATTCCAGCGTGACACCATTCAATGTGGTTTCGAGCGCAGTGGCTTCTGCCGGGTTGCCGACGAGCTTGTTTGCGAGAGCCATCGACAACCGGTCAGCGCCGCCGCTTGCCGGCACGCCGAGGTGTCTCAGGCCAACGCGCGGCGGGCCCTGGAGCGTGGTTTGCACACCGCCTTTCAGGATTCGAACAGTCACTGGCGCCTCGCATCCAGAAATCGAACTCGAGCACCGGGCTGCAGTGTGAATAGCTGCCGGGAGTCCGGTCGAAACAACTCGAACGAGGTTCGCCCAATGAGCGGCCAGCCGCCGGGACCCGGCAATGCA
>DDIP01000334.1:1601-2418 GCA_002338605.1 Proteobacteria bacterium UBA1847
CAATGCATACAGTCCGGTTCGCCCGCCAGCAATCCCCACCGATCCCGCAGCCACCTGCACACGCGGCTCCTGCAGGCGCGGTATATCAAGGCGGGCATCCAGTCCCCCGATATAGGCGAACCCCGGGGTGAAACCGATCATATCCACTTCGTATTCGCGCGCAGTATGCAACGCAACGAACTCGTCTTCGGACAGCTGCAGATGCTCACAAATCGAGGCCAGCTCGGGGCCGGACTCTCCGCCATAGACGACGGGAATCTCAAAGTGTTCCACAGGCAACTGCGATTCATCGAACGGCTGGACGCTCGCCTTGTCGATCAGCCTCCCGGCCATTGCGCGATCAATATTGGCCAGATCGAAGCGAACGACGACCGAATCAATGCCCGCAACGACTTCGATCCAGGTACCGGAAGCTCGCAATTGTCTCGCGACAGATTGCGCTTCACGCGGCCCCTCAACCGCGATGCTGATGAGATCGTCACCGGCCGATTGCACGAAGCTCCACTCCACTGTTCAGCAGCGCTTCTCGTACCGCACTTGCCGCCTCGACTGCACCTCGTGTGTCGCCATGAATGCACAGGGTATCGACAGTACCGACCAGACTCAGTGCCTGCCGAACAATTCGTTCGACGTTGCCATGTACCGCACCCGGCTCGGATCGCGGTTTCAACTGGCCATCCGGCTCGTAGGCACGATCGACGAACCCTTCAGCAACGAAGTTCAGATCGTGCTGCTTTGCCGCCGTCTCGAGTTGGCTGTTGGGCAAACCCACCAGCGCTGCACCGGGTGATGCCTGCAGCGTTGCTCTGACGATGAC
>DDIP01000334.1:2550-4520 GCA_002338605.1 Proteobacteria bacterium UBA1847
TGCGAGCCGCATCGTTGTACAAAGCGCCGTGGGGTTTAACGTGCGCCAGGTCGGCGCCACATTGCGATGCGATCTCACGAAGCGTCCCTATTTGTTGCCCAAGGGATGACAACAGGTCGTCGCCCGCCATGAATCGACTTCGACGCCCAAAGCCTTCCCTGTCCGGATACGAGGGATGTGCGCCAATCGCGACTTGCCTGTCGAGTGCCGCCAGTACCGTATCGCGCATGCTACTGGCGTCTCCCGCGTGCCCGCCACAGGCGATATTGCAACTTGTCACAATGCCCAAAAGATCAGCGTCACAAGCTTCGCCTTCGCCGAGATCTGCGTTCAGGTCGATGTGCGCCAACGCCCTACTTTCCCTCTTTGCGATGGCGGGTTTCGGACTGGACGACTTTGTAGAGCTTTCCGAGGTGTTTGTCCCGCGAACGCCTCTCGGCCATCGACTCGGAATTGCGCCTGTTTTCTGCCTGCAACTTTCGGTAGCGGCGAAGCCGATCGACATCCAGGCGCCCGTTGTCGATTGCCTCCTGTACCTTGCACCCTGGTTCCGCATTGTGTTCACAGTCCTGGAACCGGCATCGCTCGGCCAGGTTCGCGATATCCGCAAAAACATCGTTCAACGAATCGCCGACATCGACCAGCTGCAACTCCCGCATACCGGGGGTATCAATAAGCCATCCGCCGTCAGGCAATGCATGCATGGATCGCTGCGTGGTCGTATGGCGTCCACGTTGGTCGTCTTCGCGCGTCGCTGAGGTTTGTTGGTCAGCGCCCGTCAGCGTATTGATCAGCGTCGACTTGCCCACGCCGGACGACCCGACCAGCGCCACGGTCTGTCCGGACGAACACCAGTCCCGCAGCACAGAAACCTGCTCGGCATCTCGCGCGTCCAGCGCCTCAACAACGATACCGGGTGAAACCGAACGCGCGACCTTGAGGAATTCATCGACAGTGTCGACGGTATCTGCCTTTGTAATGACGATAATCGGATACGCACCCGCATCGTGCGCGACAGCCAGGTAACGCTCCAGGCGCGCAACGTTAAAATCCCGGTTCGCTGAAGTAACAACGAACAACGTATCGACGTTGGCCGCAATACGCTGAATGTCTCCCGTCGTGCCGGCTGCACGGCGCTGGAAGACACCAAACGGATCCAGGCGACGAACGATGTCTCCTGCCGACGAATCAAGCAGCACCCAGTCGCCCACGGTGAGCCCCATTTCTCGGCTGCGCCCTCCCAGGTCCAGCGACTGTGTGCCCTCGGTACCGACCGCGTCGACACGATTGCGGTGTACGGCTGCAATCCGCGCCGCCTCGAAATCCTCGGTCTCGTCGACCTGAACTTGAAAATGCGTACGCCAT
Organism: Proteobacteria bacterium UBA1847; assembly: GCA_002338605.1. Taxonomy (GTDB): domain Bacteria; phylum Pseudomonadota; class Gammaproteobacteria; order Steroidobacterales; family Woeseiaceae; genus UBA1847. The sequence continues at coordinate 3,916 of DDIP01000334.1, forward strand.
CCCAGCGGCAATAACGAATCGTTGCGGCTCATGAGATACACTGGATAGCACGATCCGTGTCTGTGGGGAAGATAATGAGTGTAGCCCTGATTACTGGTGCCAGTTCCGGCATAGGCGCGGCCACGGCGATCGCTTTTGCCGAAGCCGGTTGGGATGTCATGGCCGCCGGGCGGGACGAAGGCCGACTTGAAGAGGTGGCCGACGTGTCCGACCGGATCGCGATCTGGGCAGGCGAGCTCGCCGAGTCCGAGGAATGCGACGAACTGGTGTCCGACACCATTGACGAGTTTGGCAACATCGATTGCCTGGTCAATTCCGCCGGTATCCTGTTGCGTGGCGACGCGATCTCGACCAGCGACGAGACCTGGGAAGATACGCTCTCGATCAACCTCGATATTCCGTTCTACCTGAGCCGTGCAGCCATGCCGCACCTGCAGAAAACGCGCGGCAGCATTGTCAATATTTCATCGGACTGGGGCTTACGGGCCGGGGCTCGTGCGGTTGCGTATTGTGCGAGCAAGGGCGGCCTCATCATGCTGACCAAAGCGATGGCTCGTGATGCAGCACCCGACGGCGTACGGGTCAACGCGGTTTGCCCGGGCGGC
>DDIP01000086.1 GCA_002338605.1 Proteobacteria bacterium UBA1847
CAGCTTTCCTTTGGCGCCAAAGCCGTTGACGACGGTGGTGGCGACAGCATTACGCCAGAGCTTAGTGGTGTGGGCAGCTGGACGAATGACGCAGGTACATTTGGTGTGAGCGCCTTCGCTTCCTACCAGGAGCGCGAATATTCGAATCGCACGGCGATCGGGCAAGGCTTCTTTGTCTGGCAAACTCCTTTCGATCCGAACACCCCGGCCTTCTCGAACGCCACCATCGTGAATCCACCGGACCCCGATCAACTGGCCGGATTCCGACCAAATGCCGCTATGGTGTACACCGAAGGTGAGCGCGAACGCACGAACGCTTCCGTGACCATGCAATATGCGCCCAGCGACCGCATGACCTTCACGCTGGACGGGATGTATGCGCGGAACGACAAGAGCGAAAAGAGTGTTGGCGATATGGCTTTCTTTGTTCGCCAGTTTGATTTTGCCCGTTTCGACGACGATCCTGTTGTCAGCATGCCTGACTTCCTCGGCGAGCCGCTTGTAGCGGGTGGCGGCAGCGACTTCACCCAGGCGGGTAAGGAGCTTCCGTTCCGGAACGGCCTTATCAACATTCGAGACGAGTTGACTTCGATCGGCGCCAATGTGGATTTTGTGGTCAATGACTCGTGGTCGATGAACCTTGACCTGTCTCATGCTGAAGCGACAGCCGGCGGTAATGGCCCTGGTGGCTCTATCTTTGATTCGCATTCCCTTGGCGGTCAGGCAGTCGCCTTCCAATTCATTGACGGCCGATCGGACATCCCGAACTACATCCAGGCCATCGCGGACGGCTCCGGCCCGACCAGTACGGTGGTCAATGGGCAGGTGGTTAACTTTGCAGGTGGCAATGCGAATGGCATCATGGAAAAGTCAGATCTTGGTTCTCAGTGGATCTTTAAGAATTTCAGCGACCAGGAAAGCACCATCGACCAGTTCCAGTTAAAGGGCTCATGGGACAATGGCGGCGCAGTCACAGCCAATTTCGGTATGGGCTATTACGATAACTCGATTCAGCAGCAGACTCGTAATACGTCAGAGGAACTCGGCGGCTGGAATACAGGCTTCATTGGCGATGTCGTGGCGTTGATGGGAGAAGATGCTATTGAAACAATCTGCATCTCCTGCCAGTTTAACGACAATGACAATCTCATCCTGTCGGAACAACAATTGGTCGCCGATTACATCGCCGCCGGCGGAACAATAGCCCCGGGCGCCAGCCTGAGAGTTGGGGGGCAGGAAGCGTTCTACATCGACCCGCTAGCATTCGCCCAGGCCTTTGACGGCTTCACCAGCGGCGGCGGGGCAGTTTACGACTTCAATAACCGCAAAACGACAGGCTCAAACGATCGTAGGATCGACGAAGATGTTACGTCAGTGTACGGCGAGATTGTCCTCGATGGCGAAGTCAGCGACATGCCGTTGCAGGTTGTGGCCGGGCTGCGCTATGAAGACACGAACGTCAAATCCACATCGATTCAGTCGATCCCGGTTGCCAAGGCCTGGGCATCGGATAACGACTTCGTCACGATATTTGGACCCGAAGCAGCGGCAGTGTCACAGAAATTCAGCTATGACAACCTTCTGCCGAATCTCGATATCTCGTTGGAGCCCACAGACAACATAAAATTGCGTGCCTCGATGAGCAAAACCATCGCGCGTCCGGAATTGTCCAGTATGTTCGTCGATACCAGTGCCGGTAATCCGACAACGGCGACGGCACTGGGTGGCGTTGCCAGCGGTAGCAGGGGTAACGCGCAACTGGTACCGCTGGAGTCCGATAACCTCGACTTGTCGTTCGAGTATTACTACGGTGAAGGCAGTGCCTTTACTGTCGCCTACTTCGACAAGTCGATATCGAACTTTATCGGCAACGAGCAGATAACGACAAACCTGTTCGGTCTGACCGATGTCTCCACCGGCCTACCGGGTACGGTTTCGGGCGACGCCCTGGCGGCATTGCAGGCGCAAGGCTGGCAGGCGACTGAGACGAACCTGTTCACGATGACGGCTATCCTTGCTAATCCGCAGGATTTCCCGGGTGGTGCTTCTGAGTTTATCGACCCCAGTGAGCCGGGAGGCGCCGCGCAGTCATCGAATATAGCCACGGCGTATGACATACCCCCTCAGGCAGGCGATCCGTTGATGAGTTTTCTCGTCCAACAACCCACGAACGCGGAGAATGCTAATATCGATGGTTGGGAGGTCGCCTTGGTGCACTTCTTTACTGGTCGCTTCGAGGGATTCGGCATTAACGCCAACGTGACCTTTGTCAACGGTGACGTCTCATACAACAATACTCTTCCTGAGTCTGAGGATCAGTTCGCCCTGACGGGCTTGTCGGATTCGTGGAATTTCATCGCCTTCTACGAGAACGACACGTGGAGTGCGCGTGTTCTGTTCAACCATCGTGATGAGTTCCTGGAGAACACTAACGTCGGTAACCGCATACCGCGGTATGTTAAAGAGTACGAGCAGCTTGACTTCAATGTTGGCTATCGTGCGACCGAGAATCTGACGATTACTCTTGAGGGCATCAATATGCTGGATGAGCCAATCATCTATCGTGGCCGCACAGAAAATATGGTACAGGCCTATATAGAAGGCGATCGACGCCTGATGTTGGGTGCGCGGTACAACTTCTAGAGGTAGAAGTCGGCAAGACCAGAAGCAGGTACCAGGGAACCCACCGGCATGCCGGTGGGTTCTTCGGTACCCACCGGCAATTCGGTGGGTCATAGTCGTCCGAGAAAATTGCAATTTCATTGGTCTGAACCAATAAATATCACCGACCGAGGGGGGTAACCTTGAGTATCAGAATCGGAATAGTTGGTCTGGGTTTTGGCGCAGAATTCATCCCTATCTACCAGGCGCATCCGTCCGCAGAGCTGGTTGCCGTGTGTCAACGATCGCAGGCATCGCTTGATGAATGTGCGAATCGATATTCAATTCCAAAACGCTATACCAGCTATGACGAAATGCTGGCCGACCCTGACATTGATGCCGTGCATATCAACACGCCCATTCCGATGCATGGTCAGCAGTCTATCCAAGCCCTGAAGGCGGGAAAACACGTCGCTTGTACGGTGCCGATGGCAACGACAGTTGAAGAGTGCGAAGAGATTGTGCGTCTCTGTGAGTCGTCGGGGCTCAAGTACATGATGATGGAGACTGTGGTGTACTCCCGAGAGTATCTTTTCATGAAAGAACTCTTCGACAAGGGCGAACTTGGCGATATTCAATTTCTCAAAGCATCGCATCAGCAGGACATGGAAGGCTGGCCGGATTACTGGCCGGGCTTGCCTCCAATGCATTACGCGACGCACTGTGTCGGGCCGGTTCTCGGGATAGCCCAAAAAGATGCGTTGTCTGTTACCTGTTTGGGTTCGGGGCGTATCCGACCTGAATTACAAAAACACTACGGATCGCCATATGCGATTGAGTCCTGCCATATCAAATTGGCCGACTCAGATGTTGTCGGGCATGTCTACCGGTCTTTGTTTGATACCGCGCGGCAGTATCGAGAGGGCTTTGAGGTTTATGGCTCGAAGAAATCAGTGGAGTGGCCTTTAATTGAAGGTGAAGAACTCGTCGTGCATACGGCCGGCAAGCCGGAAGACGAAATTCCAGAGCGTGTAGCCTGCCCGGATTATGCGCACTTACTGCCCGATGCAATCGCGCGCTTCACTCAAGCCGGTGTTTACAACAAAGACGACGCAGAGCATCTGTCATTCACGCAGGGCGGCGGGCACGGCGGGTCTCACCCGCACCTGGCGCACCAGTTTGTGAATATGCTGGAAACAGGTATACAAGCGTATCCCGGGCCGCGGGCATCAGCGAATATCACTTGCGTCGGAGTGCTGGCCCACGAATCGGCGATGAACAATGGCGTCGAAATAGCGTTGCCTGAATTCACGCTTGGTGGTGACATATGAGCGCTACGCAAGCAACAGTCGCGGAGTTTAGTGAGGCTCAGAAACACTGGTTGATCATTCTGAATTACGGTTGTCGACATATTTTCTTTTCACAGCATCCACCTATCCTAAGGAAAAAATAGCCATGGTCGACAATAGAAGGCGGTTATTCGTCGCCAGTTTCATGACCTTGATTGTTGCAGGATTATTTTTCGGATTGCGTGCCAGTATTCTTGGTGATTGGGCCACACAATTTGGGTTTACCAAGAGTGAGCTTGGGGCCATTACAGGCGGCGGGTTTGTTGGCTTTGGGGTGGTCATACTGGTTGCGAGTGCTTTAGCTGAGAAACTCGGCTATGCAAAATTGCTGTGGGTAGCTTTTGTTCTGCATGTACTTTCAGCAATTATTACGATTGCCGCCACGCCTGTATACGGTGATGGTAGCGCTGGTAATGAAGCTGCGTATTGGATGTTGTACGTTGGTATGTTTATGTTTGCCGTTGCCTGGGGTACCTGTGAGGCCATTATCAATCCCTTGACGGCGACACTTTATCCAAAAGAAAAAACACACTATTTGAATATTCTTCATGCCGGTTGGCCAGGGGGTCTTATCCTGGGTGGCTTGATCGCTTACTTTTTTGCCAGTTCAGACGCGAGACTCTTTCAGGTACGTTGGGAAATTTTGGTTGGCCTGTTCCTTATTCCCACATTCGCGTACGGCTACATGCTATTCGGACAGAAATTCCCGCTCTCTGAGGCACGCGCAGCCGGCGTCACGTACATGAATATGCTAAAGGAATTTGCCGCACCAGTTTTACTGTTTCTCCTTTTTCTCCATGCCTGTGTCGGCTACGTAGAACTGGGTACAGACAGCTGGATAATCAACATCATGCAATACCTCATCGGCGGTGATGCATTCCTTCTGTTCATTTATACGTCATCAATCATGTTTGTGTTGAGATTCTTTGCCGGTCCAATTGTTCACCGTATCAATCCCCTGGGGTTGCTATTCACCAGTGCCGTATTGGCGACAATTGGCCTGTTTATGCTGGGTTCCGTTGCTACGGGTGTGGCAATAATAGTCGCTGGCACAATATACGGCATTGGAAAAACCTTCTTCTGGCCAACCATGCTCGCTGTCGTATCTGAGCGTTTCCCGAGAGGCGGTGCGCTTACTCTCGGTGCCATTGGCGGAGTCGGTATGCTTTCAGCCGGGCTTCTGGGTGGACCTGGGATTGGCTATACACAGGACCATTTTGCCGCTGAATTTCTAGATGAAAATCATCCGGCTATTCATCAAGAATACGTCTCTGATCGTAAGCAAGGGTTTCTCCTGTTTCGTGAAATCGCCGGCCTGAACGGCGCAAAAGTAGGCGCACTTCTTGACAAGAACCCGGATGAATTGTCCGCTACCGAAATCGAAGAGCGCGCAATTCTTGAGGAGGCCTCAATCCGTGGAGGCCAAAGTGCTTTCAGGTGGACTGCTCTGGTTCCCCTGACCATGGCGTTTGGGTTCTTGCTATTAATATTCTACTTCCGAGCGCAGGGAGGCTACAAGGCCATTCAGCTCGGGAAGGAAGACAGTGCGACAGGCTACTAAAAAATTGAACGTCGATGATTATCTTCGGGTGATACCGGCTACTCTCCGCAGGTCGGCCGGGTTTGGTATGAGTGGAGTCATTGAACGGCTACCCGACTTCACATTATCTGCAACATAAAAAATTATCTGTTATTCCAATATAAACGGAACGAGGCCACGAACTGATGAAAAAACAACTCTATTTATTCTCTCCCCTCATGGTCCTTTTTGTTCTGACAGCGTGCGGCGGCGAGAGTAAAAATACATCGGACCAAGCAAGTACCGCTGTTCAGAAAACAGGTACTGCAGTTCAGAAACGAAATACCAGTGGCCAGAAAAACAGACTAAACAACTTCGTCGATTGGGCTACTTACCGTGGCGACCAGGAAGGAACTGCCTACTCTAGCCTTAGCCAAATTACGCCCGAAAATGTTCAGTTGTTAGAAGAAGTGTGGACCTACGATGTAAGAAAGCTTGTCGGGCCGGGTATGGAGTCGAACCCGATTATCATTAAGGGGGTCATGTATTTTGCGGACCCTGAATTAAACCTCGTGGCCCTGGATGCAGCAACCGGTGAGGAGCGTTGGTTGTTTGAGCCTTCTAAACACGATTCTCGGGGGGACGACTTCCCCGCAGGGATTCAGCGGGCGGAAGTGTATTGGGAAGATGAGAATGGCGAAAATGCCAGGATTTTTCATCTGGCAAAAGATGTTATTTGGGCTGTTAACCCCGATGACGGAACGCTTATCGAGTCGTTTGGCAAAGGCGGGCATATTGATTTATGGGAAAACCATGTTTGGCCTGCTCATCTGGTGCGCAATAAGCTGACAAATAACTCGCCTCCGGCAACGTACAAAAATTTCCTAATAGTAGATTCCAACGTGTTTGAAAACAGAGAGGAACCGCCTGGTAATGTCCGCGCGTTTGACACACTGACCGGAGAGTTTAAATGGAGATTTCACACCATTCCTCTGGAAGGCCAGCCCGGGTACGAGACCACGGAGTGGGAAGAAAATATGCATTACGGTGGCGCCAACTCCTGGGGTGGCTTTACCGTCGATGAGGAAAGAGGCTGGGTATTTGGTGCTACGGGCGCATTCACCGGAGGGATCCATGGCAATGGGGGAGCCAGACCCGGTAAGAATCTGTATGGAAATTCCGTGATAGCCCTCGATGCGACGACCGGCGAATTGCAATGGTATTTTCAAACCATACACCACGATATTTGGGACTACGATATCGCTCCTGCACCGATGTTAGCGACGATTACCAGGGATGATGGGACCGAACAGGATGTGGTCGTGCAAACGGGCAAGCAGGGCAAGTTCTTTGTATTTGACCGCGATACGGGCGAATCGCTATTCCCAATCGTTGAGAAACCTGTTCCGACTGACGCCGTACCCGGCGAAGTTCCCTATCCAACACAACCGTGGCCGCTAAAACCGGATCCACTGGTACGTACGTCATTCTACGAGTCTGATTTGACGGACATCACACCGGAGTCTCATGCATCCGCCCTGGAAAAGTTTAAAAAGCTAAAAGCAGGACCGATGTATACGCCGCCAAGTATCGAAGGAACCATCGTCCAGCCGGGAATACATGGCGGAAATGAATGGGGAGGGCCGGCCTTTGATCCGGAGACAAATATATCCTACGTAAACGTGAATGACTTCCCGTTTATTTTGACGACGGTCCCGATGCAACCTGATCAATTCGCAGATATGTCGGATCTGCAGCGAGGCAACACGATTTATGATTCGCAATGTGCGG
>DDIP01000085.1:0-297 GCA_002338605.1 Proteobacteria bacterium UBA1847
CAATATCAATCGTTCGTCCGGGAAGCTCCGCGACGCGCCATTCCTTCGCTTCGATGTCGAACCACGGTACCCTAACCTCGGGCACCTCGATCAATCCGCCTTGAGTCCCGATCATCGCGTACTGGTCGCGCCGTATGCCGCGAATACCCTCAGCCTCAAATACCCGGCTAAGGTCGGGCCGATCCGCGTAGACGTTCATGCCATCGATCTCAGGTGGTTCGATCGCCGGAATCTGCGTCTCAATTTGTCCCAGCGCACTGATCGTCACCTTGCGTGTCACCGGCTCACCGGCGGCTC
>DDIP01000085.1:408-7329 GCA_002338605.1 Proteobacteria bacterium UBA1847
GCATGCCGATCCGGTTCACGCGACCATTCTTCGCTCAGGTGAACATCGCGGGCGGGGAGCCAGTTGGCGTCGGGATAGTCCGCTGGCGGTGCCGGGATTGGCAGGACCTTGATCGTATGGCCTTCTGACTCAAATACTTTGCGCCCGGTAATGCGTCCGTCGCGCAGTACGCGCGCTTCAAAGCGCGCCGGCGAAATCGAAAACTCACCGCTGGCCTGCGGGTAGATCGCCAGCACTCGTTCGAGCACATTGTAGGCCCGACCGTTGAGAATCGCTTCATAGCTGCGCTCGTCGCCCGCGCGCTCATACAGCACTTCCGCACCGGTGAACACCGGGTCGCGCCGGCCTTCCTGTCGCGTTGCAACAGCGCGATACACTTTGTAGCGATACAGGATCTGCGACTGGACGTAAGCCTCAGTCTGGTCAACCTCGCTGGTGATAAAAACGTCCGCCTCGCCCGGGGGCGCATTGCTCGGCTCATTGATCATGATTGAAATCGGCGAACTCTTCTCGTTACCGACCGAAATCGCGGGAATTTCCTGCCTGCCCGTCGACTTCGCCATCAGCGCAACACTCCACGTTCGGCTGCGACTGATCGCGCCATTGATTATCGAGGTATTGCTCAGCTGGCTTAGCTGGCCACGATAGAACTTTTCATCCAACACGCTGAAGTCCGGTTCCACATCGATGTTGGTATCGACTGTGAGCTCGAGAATAAACGATTCATTGAGATCGACTGACGGTCGGTCGACGCGAGCCCGCACTTCCGCGGATGCACTGGCGACGAACATCAGTACACCGCACAGGGTGAAAAATGCGTGCCGCACAATGCTGTAACTACTCCTTACCACGGTTGTACCTCGTTATCTGGCCACACATTGTTGCCGTCCTGGTCAACGCCCGAACGCTGATACTGATAGCGAAACTTACGACGCAACAGGCCACCCGGATCGTCCGGAATCCGCCGCAACCATTGCTCCATCGCCTGCTCCTGTTCCTGCTGCTCGCGAAGTTCGGCAAGCTCAGCTTCCGATAACTGCTGTGGCTTCTCACCGGACTCCGCTTCTTCGGCCGCGCGCTGCAACTCCTCTTGCAACGCCCGCATGTCTTCCTCGCTCATCTCTTCGCCTGTGTTTTCCGACTCGCCTTCCTTTGGCTCGCCGTCGGCCTGCGATTCACCTTCCTGGCCCTGCTGGTCCTGCTCCGCATCCGAGTCGGACTGCTCGCCCTCGCCGCCCGGGTTTTCTGTCGACTGCTGGTCGTCCCCTTCGCTCTGCTGGTCCTGTTCCTGTTGTTTTTTCAGGTCCTTAATGAATTCAAGGTTGTACTTCGCATCGTCATCGTCCGGATTCAGTTCAAGCGTCTTTTCGTAAGCATCGATCGCTGCATCCAGCTTGCCCTGGTATGCCATCGCATTGCCGAGGTTATAGAGATTTCTGGCGTCGCCGCTCCTGGAGAAGCCCTCGGCGCTTTCCGCAAAATTTTCCGCACGAAACTTCGCGACGGCACGCCATTCCGGATCCTCGAACAGATCGGCAGCCTCCGCCGGCTCCCCGTCTGCGAGCTTCCGCATGGCCTGCTGGTCCTTGTTGAGCCAAAGATCCTGCCAGGCAGCAGCCTGCGCCGGCTGCGGCAATGGCAACAGGAATACCAGCACCACCAGGACCCAGCCGCGTCGAAAAGCAAGTGCGGCAAGCGGCAACAACAGCAGCAACAGCCACGGACCTTCCTCACGCCAGTGATCCGTTGCAACAGCATCGTCACCTTCCACCGCAATCACATTGGCAACTTCGCCGCTGAGCAGGATATCGAGATCGCTGTTATCCGGCGTCAACTGCGAGTAGCGTCCGCCCCCGATTCCAGCCAGCGCACGCAGACGGCTGTCCTCCAGTCTAGGTACCGCGATCTGCCCGCGGTTATCCGTGACAAAACCGCCCGTCGCGCGCGGAATCGGAGCGCCTTCTTTGGTACCGACGCCAAGCACCGACAAGGTATATCCCGCGGACTTGAGCTCTCGGGCCGCTGCGTCAGCCGCCGGAGACGATCCCCCGTCTGTGATCAGCAGCACCTCGCCATAACCAACCCCGGCCTGGTCGAGCAGCTGTCGCCCCTTGCCGATGGCGACTTCCGGGTAACTGCCGCGGCTCGGCATGATGTCGGTCGTCAAACTGTTTACGAGCGCAGCGATCGTATCGGTATCTGTTGTAAGCGGCGTGACGGTAAAGGCATTTGCCGAGTAAACAACCAGTGCGGTTTGCCCGCTCTTGCGACGCTCCAGCATGTCGAGGATTTTGAGCTTGGCACGCGTCAGGCGGCTGGGTGCCACATCCTCTGCATCCATCGAGCGCGAAAGGTCCAGTGCAACAACCATTGCCTGCTCGGCACGAAAAACCGGTTGCTCAATACGTTCCCACGCAGGGCCCGCCAGCGATAACGCGGCGATGACACCTGCCAGTCCGAGCAACCACCAGCGGTAATCCTTGCCGCGACCTGGATCACGCGACAGAACAAAGGGCATCAAGGCAGGATCAATGACGGATTCCCAATTGCCGGCACCCAACTTCCCCCTTGCCAGCAGAAAAGCAAGCACAACAACGACCGGCACTGCAAACAGCCAGTCAGGACGCAACCAGTGGAAATCAGCCGGCACTGGTCTGCACCTCCGCCGTTCGACGCACGGCCACGCGCTGCAACAAGCTCAGCAGACACATGAAAACCACCAGCGCAAACGAAGCAGCCAATGGGTAATAGTAGTAAGACTTGATCGGTCGAAATCCGGACTCTGGTTCTTCGACCGGCTCCAGTTCATCGACGAGTTTGTAGATGTCCTGCAGCGTCGCTGTATCCGTCGCCCGGAAATAACGCCCGCCAGTCAACTGGGCGATTTGCGTTAGTGTGCCCTCGTCGAGATCCGCGGACGGATTGATCTGGCGGCGCCCGCCAATCAATGACGCCACCTCAAGCTGTTCTGCACCAATGCCGATCGTGTAGATGCGCAAGCCAACCTGCTGTGCAAGTTGTGCGGCCTTGAGCGGACTCACTTCGCCGGCCGTGTTTGCACCATCAGTGAGCAGGATCAGTACCTGTTCACCTTCGCTTGTGGCCTGCTCATGCACCCGCCGTACCGCGAGCGTAATGGCGTCGCCGATCGCCGTTTTTTCTCCGGCGAGACCGATGAATGCTTCCATCAGCAGGACGTTTACCGTGGTCCTGTCGAGCGTCAACGGAACCTGCAGGTAGGCGCGTTCGCCAAACAGAATAAGTCCAATTCGATCGCCTTCGCGACGTTCGATGAAATCACTGGCGACTGCCTTGGTCGCCGTGAGCCGATCGACACGCCGGCCAGCAAGCTCAAAATCTTTCTGGTCCATGCTGCCGGAGAGATCGACGGCAAGCATCAGGTTGCGACCCGCGACCGGGACTTCAAGTTCTTCGCCAATGCGTTCCGGCCGCGACGCCGAAACGACGAGCAAGACCCATGCAAGTGCCGCAACCCAGAACCGCCAGTTCAACAACTGTTCCGTGCCCGATCGGTCTTTCAGCGTGGCAAAACTGTCCACGCTCGGTACACGCAACCCGGCCTGGGACAGGCCTTTCGCTTCGGGCAAAACATAGCGGACGAGAAAAGGCAGCGGTAATGCCAGGAGCGCCCATGGCCATGCGAGCGACCACATCAGCGTCGTCCCCCTACTGGTGTGGACAGGCGCATTCGCACGGCTGACAGCATCGCGTTGATATCGACATCGCCAAACTGGCCGTCCGGATCCCGATACGGAAGTTGCAGCAGGCTCCGGCCGCCCTCGGTATGGAAGTACGGCACGGGCAGGTCCTGATCGAGCCATTTGAGCCATGACTCGCCAGTCAGTCCCGCGACCTCGTGACGCGGTGCATACGCAAGCATGGTTCGGCGCAGCAGCTCGGAGACCTGACGACCGAGTGTCACGGCACTGCCGTGTTTGAGGTATTCCGCCTCGGCGCGTTCCAACTCGCGCAGGGCGTAGCGGCGCGGCGCATTGAACTTGCGTTGTCGCCAGGCCCTCTGCAGCAACCTGCCGAGGCCGATCGATAGCAATGCGATCAGCACCCACCACCCGGGCGCCAGCGGCCACCAGCCGATCGCATCCGGCAGGTGCAGGTCACGCAACGGAAGCTGGCTCGGGTCCATGGCTAGTGTGTCCTTCGACCCAGCGCGGTCTGCAATGTCGACACCGGGTCGTCGTCCGTCGACATTGGCATCAGGTGCACACCGTAGCGATGACAAAAAAGTTCCAGCGCATGCGACCGCTCAATGAATTCGTGTTCGTAGTCGCGCCGGGCCGCCGCGGCATGGGTGTCAATAGCCAGTTCGTCGTCTGCTGAAACGATTCGATAGCGACCCGGCGGTGGCAGTTGCCTCTCAAGTGGGTCGTTCAGAAATACCGCAAGGACTTCATTGTGACGCGCGACACTTGAGAGATACGATTGCGCAGCGCGCGAGAACCCAATGAAGTCGCTGATCACGACGACGAGGCTGCCTGGCCGCGCGACACGTCGCAACGACGACATTGCCTGCTCGAATGGGGCCATGACTTTTTCGCCTTCAACCTTGCCCGTGCTGCGAGTATTGTCTTGATCGGGCCAGTCCGGGTGTTCGACCAACTGATGAACGTAACGCAATGCGGCCCGCCGTCCGAGACGCGGTTTCAACTCACGATGCGTTGTGTCGCCAAAAACGATGCCGCCGAGGCGATCACCGCGATGATGTGCCGCCCAGGCGATCAGTGCCGCAGTGCGACTCGCATTGACGGACTTGAAACAACCCCGCGTAGCAAAATGCATATTCGACCGAAGGTCGGTTACCACCAGCACGGGTCGTTCGCGCTCTTCGCGAAACAATTTCGTGTACGCGGTCGTGCTTCTTGCCGTTACGCGCCAGTCGATGCTGCGCGGGTCATCGCCGGGCTGGTAAGGCCGCGATTCGTCAAACTCCATACCGCGACCACGAAAATGTGAAACATAGGCCCCGGTCTGCAACGAATTGACCCGCAACACATCAAGCGCGATGGCCCTCGCCGGACCGTTCAGACGTATCAGGCCGGCCTGGCTCACGCTGACCGGCGACGAATCTTTGGCGATGTGATCAAGCCGGTGCACTAGGGCACTCCAACACCGTCCAGTATGCCGGTGATAATCGTGTTCGAATCGATGCCGTCAGCCTCCGCTTCAAAACTCAGCACGAGGCGATGACGCAATACATCCGGCGCGACGTTCTGGATGTCTTCCGGCGCAACGAAATCACGGCCAGCAAGCCAGGCGTGCGCGCGAGCCGCTCTGTCAATGCCCATGCTGGCGCGCGGGCTGGCACCGTACAGCACCTGGCCTTCCAGCGACGAGTCAACAGCACCGGGGTTTCGTGTAGCGACCACGACATTCACAATATATTCCTCAAGCTCCGGCGCGAGATGCAGGTTCAGGATCTGCTGGCGCGCGTCCATGATCGACGCGCGTGACAACAGCTCCGGCGGCTGGAATGCGTCACGGACGCTTGCCTTCGCTTCGTCGCGATTCAGAACAAGAATACGCCGTTCATCTTCGATCGTCGGGTAACCGACCTGGACATGCAGCAGAAATCGATCCAGTTGGGCCTCCGGCAGCGGATAGGTACCTTCCTGTTCAATCGGGTTCTGCGTCGCCATTACCATGAACAGGTCTTCGAGCGGATAGCTTTTCTCGCCCACTGAAATCTGCCGCTCTTCCATCGCTTCGAGCAACGCAGACTGCACCTTCGCTGGCGCACGGTTGATTTCGTCGGCGAGAATCAGGTTGTGGAAGAGTGGGCCCTTTCGAAACTCAAAGGTGCCTTCTTGCGGACGATAAATATCGGTACCGGTCAGGTCCGCTGGCAGCAGGTCTGGAGTAAATTGCAGACGGTGAAAATCACCTTCTATACTTTCGGCCAGCACCTTGATTGCGCGGGTTTTCGCGAGACCTGGCGCGCCTTCAACCAGTAAGTGGCCGTCGCACAGTAACGTAATCAGCATGCGATTGATCAGATGCGCCTGACCGATGATCAGCCTGCTCGCGTGTGCTTCAAGTTTTTGGAATTGTTCTGCGACGCTCATTAATTACTCCGTAGTATGCGGCGGCGTGCCATTCTAGAGAGGATGCCCGGGAAGACCAACCGGTCGCAGCACTTTTTCCTCACAATCCGGCCCATCTTAAGTAGTATTGGCTCCAATTCGGACCAGACAAATTCGATTCCATTGCAAGAAGTTTTCGAAAAGCGACTATTCGCGCGCATTTTGCCGGTGGCGAGCTTGCTGTCCCTGGCACCGCTAGGCGCCTGCGAGTCCGCCGTTGATCAGCCCTCGCAGCAGCAGGCAAAGGCCGAAAATACCTGCGGCGAGGACAGTAAACTCAGCGCCACGCTGTACGGCGGAATTGAGACCACACTTCACTGGACAGGTTCCGATATGGCCTGCGAAAGCATGCCGCGCCCGAATGGCGCGGGTATCAGGCTGAGAATTTCCGGGGACGTATCCGGTGAGCACCTCGCATTTATCCTGGCCATGCCCGAGCTCAGGCCCGGTGATCAGGGCATCGAATCACCGACCAATGTGACCGCAACGGTCGAAGGCAGCGGACGATTCTTCAGTACGCCCGACCTGGACTCCTGCTTCACCGATGTCAGCACGCAGACCGTGTTGCCTGGCCACGACGACCAGTACAGCTTGGCGGGTACGCTGTTTTGCGTGGCCCCACTCGGTGAACTCAACGGTGACTCGGCAATCTCAATTCCAAGCCTCACCTTCACCGCAATCATCAACTGGGCCACAAAGTGACCGCACCCAATTCCGGTGGCAGTCACCCTAACTCTGCAGTGAATTGTGGTGACTGCCACCGGAACTTGTGCAGGGCAATTATGGTGACTGCCACCTTAAT
>DDIP01000326.1:0-1290 GCA_002338605.1 Proteobacteria bacterium UBA1847
TTGACGCGTGACTACACCTACGATTCAACACTGGTGCTTGGCAAAGCACGCGAAGAAGAGCTCCTTCGCAAGGCGATCGTTGATGACCTTGTACGCATTGTCATGAAGCAGATTTCCACGCTCTGACCAGGAAAGTGCTGCGGGTCGCCGACATTGAGCAACATTCGATCGAGGCCTTGCTCGGTCAATACCGGTTGCGACTGGTCGTCGAAAAGGATCGGGCTGAAATCACTGGAAGTTTTTGGGGGGACTCAGAGGCTGGTATTGTCGGTACGACCGTCTTTGTTCGTCGTGACACGCCCATTCACTCGTTGTTGCACGAAACCGGACACCTTATTTGCATGACGGCGGAGCGTCGGGCCGGGCTTGATCGCGACGCGGGCGGCGATGACCTCGAAGAGGCCGCGGTCTGTTATTTGCAAGTGATTCTCGCGGATGAACTTGACGGCGTTGGCCGGCAACGCCTGATGCTCGACATGGACAGCTGGGGTTACAGTTTCCGTCTCGGAAATACGCGAGACTGGTTCGATACCGATGCCGACGACGCCCAGGAGTTTCTTAAGAATCATGGGCTTCTGAACGCTGCGGGACTGCCGACGTTCAAACTGCGTCAATAAGCAAGCGCCGGTGTATAGTTTGGCATGCCCTGGCTACGCTACCTGCTGTACTTCATAGCGATCGCGTTCGTAACGTGGTCACTGACGCAGATGGAGCTCGCGGCACCGGGTAGCCTCAAATTGCATGTCATGCTCAGTGAAACCGACCGCTTCGGAACCAGCGAGTATTCGCCCGTTGAAATCATTCAGGCAATTATTCTTGCGGTTTGTGGCGTAATCATGGCATGGGTCGCAAAACATTGTGTCACGCAACGACCGATGGCTATTCTCTTTGGTGGCATGGCGCTCATTTTTCTCATTCGCGAACTCGATTTCTTCTTCGATCGTCATGTCATCGACAACTTCTGGCAGGTACTCATCGTTATCGCCGGCTCATTGTTGATTGCCTATACGTATCGAAGTCGACGTCGACTGCAAATTGCGCTTGCGAGAATCTGGCCATCGCCGGGTCTGACTTTGTTATTTTCGGGCGCAGTGATTCTTTTCGCTTTCGTGAGGATGGTCGGTCACGAGCCCCTTTGGATGGCAATTCTGGGGGATGACTATCGGCGTATTGTCAAGCTCGCCGTTGAGGAGTTCATCGAGCTCATTGGCTATTTCCTGTGGATTATTGGCACGATCGAGTATGCCTTCCAGGCCCGGGCAATTGCCTCGGCCGAGCCGCAGCCAGCGG
>DDIP01000326.1:1405-2106 GCA_002338605.1 Proteobacteria bacterium UBA1847
GCGGCTCGCCGACGTCGCGAAAAACGTCGGAAACATACCAAGAGGCGATTCTAGTCGGACGCGAGTCGTTGTGATTGAACGAGGTCCACGACTTGCTGGAAAGTTATGGATTCCTTCAAATCGATATCGGCGAACAAGTCGTTGTCACGCGCCATTGTAAAATCGTCCATATTGATGCGTCGGCGGATTGAATCGCCAACCAGTGCAGACACGTCAGTATTGGGCCTGAGTTCTGAAATATCGTCGCCCACATAATATCTCGCCAGGTACTCCGCGAGCTGATGCGCGAGTTTTTGCTGTTCATCAAAGAAATAGTCGCGAACAAATGCGCACTGAGGCCACCATTCTGACGTTTGTTGCATTGCAATCTCCTGTAGTTGCGCGGGATTGGCGCTAAAGCCGCCCATGAACAGGAAAACTAGGCTGCGCGTGAACTTCAAACTGCGAGCTACGTCTCAAATGCAGTTATTATTCCCCGCACATCTTATTCAAGCCTGGAGCTCTAATGAAACATCCTGAATGGATCATCGCCCTCGTCGTGATCGGAATTTTCGCTTTCGGCCAGACACTTGCGGATACGACGCTTATCCGTGCGGAGCGGATGATTGATGTGAAAACGGGAGAAGTCATCAGCCCGGCCTCGATCGTCGTCGAAGGAAACAGGATTGTCGGCGTAAATCCGGACACGGCGCCAGCCGATG
>DDIP01000326.1:2211-9156 GCA_002338605.1 Proteobacteria bacterium UBA1847
CCCCAGCCGATGCAACCATCATCGATTTGGGTGACCGCACGCTGTTGCCCGGCCTGTTCGATATGCACACGCACCTGACGCTGGACTTTTTCACCGGTAATCACTGGACGACCGCAGCCGTCCGGGAGTCGCCGGCAGATTGGGCGCTGTATGGCGTCACATTCGGACGACAGACCCTTGACGCGGGCTTCACCACAGTCAGAGATGCAGGTGCCTGGCCAGGATTCCCCGACGTGGCCCTGATGCGTGCGGTTAACTCAGGACGCGTCACCGGGCCACGCATTTATCCGGCCGGGCACTATCTGACGATCACCGGTGGTCATTGCGATGTCACCGGATTCGCGCCGGGAATCATGGAGCTGGGCCCGAACCAGGGCGTTGCCAACGGAGTCGATGAGATTCTTCGTGCTGTCCGTTACCAGGCGAAGCACGGCGTAAAAGTCATCAAGGTTTGCGCTACGAGCGGGGTTTTTTCAGCAGGTCACCAACCCGGCGTACAACAATATTCAGACCTGGAGCTCAGAACGATTGTCGAGGAAGCATCGCGACACGGATTGAAGGTTATGGCTCATGCGCACGGTAGTGAGGGGATTCTGGCTGCGGTCAAAGCCGGGGTAGCATCCATCGATCATGGTTCAATGTTGACACCAGAAATCGTCAAAGAGATGAAAAAGCGGGGCACCTACTATGTGCCGACGATTTACCTTGTAGACATTCCACTGCCCGAAAACACACCACAAGACACGATCGACAAGAGCAGCTATCTGACGCCGTTCGTTGAAAAGAGTTTTCGCATGGCCGTCGATGCCGGTTTGAATATTGCACTTGGCTCCGATTCCGGCGTGTTACGGCATAACGAAGTTGGCAAGGAGTTTTATGCAATGGTACGGCGCGGCATGACGCCGCTGCACGCTTTACAGGCAGCGACTATCAATGCGGCAGACTTGCTCGGGGTGACTGACCGAGCAGAGTTCGCGCCTGGAAAACTGGCAGATATTATTGCCGTCGACGGAAACCCGCTTGACGATATCAAGGTCATGGAACGGGTAAGCTTTGTGATGAAAGACGGCGATATCATAAAGAATCACCAGGCTGTCCTGCCTTAAACCGCTCCGCCTGAATTGTACTCAAAGAATCGTCGGATTCGGCGCGTCGCCGTAGACCTCATCGGGGTCGAATACTTTGGTCGTGTCGGTCCACTCAAGTTCAATATGCCCATCGGATTGCTTGCGTTCGTAATCAGCCGCAACGGGAATTTTCCGGTAGAAACAGCTGCGGTAGCCGACATGACAACTGGCGCCGCCGGCGACTTCGACCCGCAACCAGATGCAGTCCTGATCGTCGTCGATCAGCAGTTCGCGGATGGTTTGCTTCAGCCCGCTGGTGGCGCCTTTGTGCCAGAGCACCTGGCGGCTGCGGCTGTAATAATGTGCTTCGCCGGTCGTGATCGAAAGCTGCAGGGCTTCCGCGTTCATATAGCCCTGCATCAGGACCTCGCCGCTGTCAACGTCGGTTGTTACGACAGTAATCAATCCACGCTCATCGAATTTGGGCGCAAGGTCGCTGCTTTCCTCGACCTGTTTGATGGATTTTCGGGCGTGAAATCTGAGGTGTTCGGCCGACATGGTGTGTCCTTGGCAGGATTTTCTGCGGGCAGGAAGAATACCGGGCGTAGCGGTCGCCAGCAATATTGATATGATTGCGTCCTTTGAACGGCCCAACCACGTATTCATGAGTATCCAGCTACACGACACACTGCAGGGCAGGAAAGTCCCTTTCAAGCCTCTGAAAAAAGGCGAGGTGACGATGTATCTTTGTGGCCCAACCGTATACAACTACGCGCATATCGGAAACGCGCGGCCGGCGGTTGTCTTTGACCTGCTGGCAAGACTGCTTCGTCGCAGCTACAAGCTTACGTTCGCCCGCAACATTACTGATGTCGACGACAAGATCAATGCGGCCTCGGTCGAAACCGGCAAGCCGATTGACGAGATTACCGCCCAGTTCATTACCGCCTACAATGATGACATGGGGGCGCTCGGCGTTCTACCGCCGGATGTTGAGCCGCGAGCGACGCAGCACATCGCCGAGATGATCGCGATGATCGAAGCCCTGATCGCCAAGGGGCACGCTTACGAAGCAGAAGGTCATGTGTTGTTCGACGTATCGTCCGATCCGGAATACGGTGCGCTGTCGAAACGCGATCTGCGCGAGATGATCGCCGGCTCACGCGTTGAGGTCGCACCGTACAAGAAAGCGGCGCATGATTTCGTGCTGTGGAAACCGTCCACACCCGAGTTACCCGGCTGGGATTCGCCCTGGGGTCGTGGTCGACCAGGGTGGCATATCGAGTGTTCGGCCATGGCCAGGAAACACCTGGGCGAAACGATTGACATTCATGCGGGTGGACAGGACCTGGTGTTTCCGCACCACGAGAATGAATTGGCACAAAGCTCCTGTGCGCATGACGGCGCACCCTTCGCGCGCCACTGGCTGCACAACGGTTTTCTCAGCATAGACCACACCAAGATGTCCAAGTCGCTGGGCAATGTGTTGCTCGTGCACGATCTGATCAAGACGATCCCTGGCGAAGTTATTCGTCTTGCTTTGTTGAGTGCCCACTATCGGCAACCACTGGACTGGTCCGAAGAGACCATTGAATCGGCACGCAAGATGCTCGACCGCCTGTACGGTGCGGTGCAGGGCATTGAGGTTTCCGCTGCCGATCGCGAGGCCGCCGAGGTTCCCGAGGCACTGATCGCGGCTCTCGAAGACGACCTGAATACGCCGAAAGCATTGGCCGAATTTTTTGGACTTGCCCGCGAACTCAATAAGGCAAGGAATGATGCTGAAAAATCCGCGCTGGCGGCACAGATGTATGCCAGCGGGGAGCTGATGGGCCTGCTGGGTAATGATCCGGATGACTGGTTCGCCGGCCATGTCAAAGGCGAGTTGTCGGTCGAGGATATCGAGGCGTTGATTGACAAGCGCAACGCAGCGAAGTCAGCCGGTGACTATGCCAAAGCCGATGCTATTCGTGATCAATTGAGTAAGGATGGCATTACGATCCAGGATGGTCGCGACGGTACGAGCTGGCGCCGGAGTACCTGATGACGAATGAAATTCAAATCGCACAGGAAGAACTCATCGCGGATTTCGAGCTGTTCGACGACTGGATGGACCGCTACCAGTACCTGGTTGATCTGGGCCGGCGTTTGCCCGATTTTCCGGATGCGTTACGAACAGAAGAAAATCGCATTCGCGGCTGCCAGTCGCAAGTGTGGTTTGTTCCGCAGAAAAAAAACGGGCGGCTTGAGTTTCAGGCGATCAGCGACGCCGCCATTGTGTCTGGCCTGATCGCCTTGCTGCTGCGACTCTACAGCGGCAGAAAACCGCAGGACATACTCGATACCACGCCGGACTTCATCAAGGCACTGGATCTTGAAAGTCACCTGAGCCCCACGCGCAGTAACGGGCTTTATGCGATGCTTGAGGCGATTCGGCGCTTCGCATCGGAGGCGTTGCGGGCCGCGTGATGGCAAGCGCAGTGAGTAACGTGCTTGCATGGCCGCTGATCCAGCTGATTCGATTCTATCGGCTGGCCCTGTCGCCCTGGCTTGGCGCCAATTGCCGCTACGACCCGAGTTGTTCATCCTATGCCATTGAAGCACTGCAGGTTCACGGTATTCTGAAAGGCGGCGCGCTGGCCGCACGTAGGATAGGGCGCTGCCACCCCTGGGGTGGGTCCGGGCACGACCCCGTGCCTGACGTGAAGACGGATGACTCCGAAGCCCGCTGACTTGCTGCGCGCTGCCGCGCTGCCGCTGACCAATGTCGGCGTTCTGTTCGCACTGTTAATGTTCTGGGCGTTGCTTTGGCTGGCGGCAGCTGCGGGCATGCTCGGCGTCTGGCTGGCAATGGTGATCGTGCCCGCCCTGTTTCGCTATTTCACCAACCTTGTCGAAACCGTCGGTCGAGGACTCAAGGTCGCTCCCTTGGGTGCCGAGTTTTTCCGCTGGATTGGCGACTGGTGGAGCCTGTTTCCCGCTGTCATCGTGATTCTGATTGCCTGGGCCAGTTATACGATTCATCTATCGGCTGGCGATACAACGTTGGTCGTATTTATTCTGATAATGGCTGCGATTTACCCGGCGATGCTCGCCGTATTGTCAGTAACGCATTCACCGATGCACTCAATCAATCCCGTCGCAATCTTTAACATGCTGCGGAGCATTGGACCTGGCTATGCCATCGCACCACTCTACCTCGGCTTGATCGTCTACATCAGCACGCTGCTGCAGCCGTTGCCGTTCATGGTCGAGTTGGCAGTCGAACTGCTGCTGCTGTTCTCGCTGCACGCCGTGATTGGTTGCCTGATCGAGCCGCACGGAATATTTGATGACGTGTATATTCCCGATCCGGTCGAACGTACGGCAGCCGAGGTTTCGGTCGACACCGAAAAAGCGCGCGTCGATGTGCTGACTCAGGCCTACGGCCTGATCAATCGTGGCAATCGAGAGGGCGGATTCAAACACCTGTTCGAATGGATTGGCAGCGACCCGCAGGTTCCGGCTGCGTGGGCCTGGTATTTTTCCCGCATGCTGGAGTGGGAAAACAAGCAGCACGGCCTGTTCTTCGCGCAACACTATGTTCATGACATGCTGAAACATGGGGAGCACATACCGGCCCTGAAGGTAATCCTGCGCTGCCGAATGATTGATGAGACATGGAGGCCGCTGTCGGACGACCTGCCCGCCGCCATTCATTTGGCCGAGACGCATGGCAATATTGAGCTCGCGGCCGTGCTGAAGCGCTATTGAAGCGCTACAATGGGCGCATGGATAAGCGCCTGCTAACGATTCTACGCTGCCCGGTCACCCACACTGGTCTGTCCGTCGCAAAAAAAGATACCCTTGAACGGCTGAATGCCGCGATTGCGGCCGGTCAGCTGCATAATACGGATGGCACTCTCATTGCAGAAACCCTGAAAGAGGCGCTGATCACCGACGATGGCAAACGCCTCTATCCGGTCAATGACGGGATTCCGGTGTTGCTGGAAGACGAGGCGATCAGCATGGAGCAGCTTGATTGAAGATTCAGGCCAATCAGCTTTCTTCGCACCTTCTGAAATCGATTGCCCCTTGTTACCTGGTTACCGGTGACGAACCCCTGCTGGTGGACGAGGCGCTGGATGCGATTCGAGTTGCTGCTCGAAACCGGGGCTTCACTTCGCGTGAATTGCACGTTGCGACCGCCGGTTTCGACTGGAATGCGTTAATGGCGTCGACAGGCAACCTGTCCCTGTTTGCCGAGCAACGAATTATCGAGCTGAGATTGCCGACCGGAAAGCCGGGCAAAGCCGGCGGACAGGCGATCGTCGATCTCGTCGGTCAATCCGGAGCCGAGATCCTGTTCATCGTGACCGGACCAAAACTCGATCGTTCCAGCAGCGCATCGAAATGGGCGAAAGCCATCGAGCAGAAAGGCGTTGCGCTGCCGCTCTGGCCGATCGGGGTTCGTGAGTTGCCCGGCTGGATCGCGAATCGCATGCGCGCTGCCGGACTGCAACCCGATCGTGATGCGACAAGCCTGATCGCCGACCGCGTCGAAGGCAATCTGCTGGCTGCGAAGCAGGAAATCGAAAAGTTGCGACTGATTCTCGGCGAAGGCAAGGTCACCGCGGAAGCCGTCAACAAGGCCGTTGCCAACAGCAGCCGCTATGACGTTTACAAGCTGGCCGACGCGGCGCTGGCCGGTGACGCAGGGCGCTCGGTCAAGATTCTGGGTGGGCTCAAGGCGGAAGGTGTCGAGCCCGTGATCGTCGTGTGGGCATTGACGCGGGAGCTGCGCACACTGGCGACGCTGCACGATGTGATTCGCCAGGGCGGCGATCTCGGAAGTGCAATGCAAAAGTCCGGCGTCTGGCGTAACCGGCAAGGTCTGGTCCGCAGTTGCATCAGTCGCCATCCGCAGGGCGACTTCCACAAAATGCTCAAGGCAACCGGGCGTGCTGATGCCGCCGCCAAGGGGCAGCGTGCGGGGAACCCCTGGCATATGGCGACCGATATCGTCGTGGGTCTCGCGCAATGAGGCCGGTTGGCATCTTCGGCGGCACGTTTGATCCCATCCACTATGGCCACCTGCGCACCGCCTTCGAAATGCTGCAGGCACTTCGATTCGAAGAGGTGAGGTTCATCCCCTGCGGCGACCCACCGCATCGCGGTACGACTTTTGCCGATGCGGCGCTCAGGTTTCGGATGGTGGACGTCGCTATCGCCGGGCAGGATGGCTTCGTCAGCGATGACCGCGAGCTGCGCCGCGAAGGTCCATCCTATTCGATCGATACGCTACTTGGTCTGCGCAAGGAGTATCCCGAGCACTCGCTCGCACTTATTCTCGGTATGGACGCATTTCTCGGCCTGCCGAATTGGCACCGGTGGGATGAAATTCTGGATGTTGCCCATATTGTTGTTGCCCACAGACCCGGCTGGAAAGCACCGGACATTGGACCGTTGGGTACTTTGCTGACTGAGCGTGGAACGCATCGCGTTGATGATCTGCACAACAGGACACACGGACGCATCCATATTCATGCGGTTACCCAATTGGAGATTGCATCAACCGAAATCCGGGAGCTGGTGGCCAATGGTCGAGATCCACGCTTCCTGATGCCTGACGCTGTAAGAGATGTCATAGAGGAGACGGGCGTATACATGAGTGAAATGAATGAATAGCGAAAAATTGAGTGAACTGGTTGTCGAGGCACTTGAAGACATCAAGGCGGTCAACATCGTCAAGCTCGACGTGCGCGACATGACGACCGTCACCGACTGGATGATTGTCGCGAGTGGCACGTCGAGCAGGCATGTCAAAGCACTTATTGACAACGTGTCGGACGTGGTCAAGGCAGCAGGTCATCGCCCCGTGGGCATCGAAGGCGCGGAC
>DDIP01000156.1:0-2916 GCA_002338605.1 Proteobacteria bacterium UBA1847
TGCAAAGGCCGGATCGTTATTCAGGGCACCGTCAACGATGGCCAGTGAAGCGCGCGCCATTTGCCAGCCTCCGGCAACAACACCCGCCAGCATCAGGTAGTTCACTGACGCGGATCCTGCCGCGTTCCGATCCTGGCCGCCGTGTTCGACAAGCCATTTTGTCGCCGCATCCAGATGTTGAACTCCCTCACTCAGCGCACTTCGAATTCCGGCAAGCTGTTCGTCGCCTGCAAGTGAATCATCGAGGCTTCGCATATCGGAAAGCAATTCGTTCATTGCGCGCCCCTCGTCGGCCAATACCTTGCGTCCCGCAAAATCCATCGCCTGAATACCGGTCGTGCCCTCGTAGATTGTCAGGATGCGTGCGTCACGCATGTGCTGAGCTGCACCGGTTTCCTCAACGTAGCCCATGCCACCGTGGACCTGGACCCCGAGCGAAGTAATTTCCTGTGCAGTTTCCGTCGCCCATGCTTTGACAACGGGTGTCAACAGGGCCGTCCGACGGTTAGCACGCTCACGCTCGCTTTCGTCCGTTGAAAAATGCGCGAGATCGACGACCCCGGCAGTGTAATAGGCAACCGCGCGCATAGCCTCAACCTGCGACTTCATCAGCAGCAACATGCGACGTACATCCGGATGGTGAACGATCGTAACGCTACCCTTGACACCCGGCGCGCGACCTTGTTTCCGATCAAGCGCAAATGCACGTGCCTGCTGATACGCACGTTCACTGATACCGAGGCCCTGGATACCAACACTGATACGCGCGTGATTCATCATCGTAAACATGCAGGCCAGACCCTTGTTCTCCTCGCCGACCAGGAAGCCAATCGCGCCACCCTTCTCGCCAAATGTCATCACACAGGTCGGACTCGCATGAATACCCATTTTATGTTCGATACCGGCGACGAAAACGTCGTTCCGCTTGCCGATGCTGCCATCAGTATTGACGAGATATTTCGGCACAGCGAAAAGCGACAG
Organism: Proteobacteria bacterium UBA1847; assembly: GCA_002338605.1. Taxonomy (GTDB): domain Bacteria; phylum Pseudomonadota; class Gammaproteobacteria; order Steroidobacterales; family Woeseiaceae; genus UBA1847. The sequence goes on from DDIP01000156.1 coordinate 982, forward strand.
CCCCCGGACACCCTCGGGAGCATCGGGCAGGCGCGCCAGTACCAGGTGGATGATGTTTTCGCTGAACTCCTGGTCGCCCCAGGTGATGAATATCTTGGACCCGCTGATAAGATAGTGCCCGCCTTCAGGAACCGCCCGGGTCGCGACGACCGACAAATCCGAACCCGCCTGGGGCTCTGTCAGGTTCATGGTTCCGGTCCAGGCGCCGTTTGCCATGCTCGGCAGAAACGTGTTGCGAATCTCGTCCGAACCGTGTGCGTCGATCGCCCAGATCGCCCCACTCGTCAGCATCGGAGCGAGCGAAAAAGACAGGCATGCTGCCTGCCAGGACTCCATCGCGGCAGCAGCCACGATACCGGGCATGCCCATGCCACCGTAGTCGGGGTCCACATCCAGGCTTTGCCAGCCGTTTTCCAGGAATTTCGCATAAACATCGGCAAATCCCGGTGCGGCAATCACGCCCCCGTCCACCAGCTTGCTGCCGGCCTGGTCGCCGGGGATATTGATCGGACTTAATACGTCGGCTGCAAACCTGCCGGCCTCTTCGATGACCTGATCAATCGTGTCTGCATCAAAATCGCCGAATTGCTCGATTTTCAGCACCTGCTCAAGGCCGGACAGGTTGTGAACGGCGAAGAGCATGTCTTTCAATGGTGGAACGAAGTCTGTCATTTGCTGAATACCGCCGAGTCATGAACCCACGCAAGAACTGTAACGCCGCAGGTCGTGCGTTTCGTACCGTCAATAGAGTATAGCCACGCTTATCTGCCCGCAAGCCAGCAACACGCGGTAGACTGACAACAGCCAAAGCAAGCGCGAAACGCGGTGGGAGTGGTGATGATGCGAAAAAACCTGATGCTTTGTTTCAGACTGCCGATTGCAGCCTTGTTGCTGTTCAACGTATCAACGAGCCTCGCGGACAAGGCACTGACCACGTCCGATGTCATGGATTCGCTCCGGGACTCGGACTGGCGCCGGCCTGACCCTGGCAATCTGCTATTCATGCGCCTGCCTGGGGGTGAGGTCATCTTTGAACTTGCGCCCGGGTTCGCGCCAAAGACCGTCGCCAATATCCGAACGCTGGTCAATGAAAAGTATTACGACGGCCTCGCCATTGTTCGTTCACACGACAATTATGTCGCGCAGTGGGGCGATCCAGCCGAGGAAGAGGAACAGCTTCGACCGCTCGGTTCTGCGGCTGCGACGATTCCGCCGGAATTCGACCAGCCCGCCAGGAATCTTGATCTGATCAGGGTCGACAGTCGCGATGCCTATGCGGATGTCGTCGGCTTTGGCGATGGATTTCCGGCAGCCAGTGACGGCGAACGAACCTGGCTCATACATTGCTACGGCACGCTGGCTGTTGCTCGCGGCATGGAGCCAAACAGTGGCAATGGATCAAGCCTGTACGTTGTGATCGGGCATGCGCCGCGACATCTTGACCGGAATCTGACCGTGGTGGGTCGAGTACTCAGCGGTATTGAGACGTTAAGCTCGCTGCCTCGCGGTACCGGGCCGCTGGGTTTCTATGAGTCGGTCGAGGAACAGGTTCCGATCGCATCCCTGCGTTCAGGCAACAACGTGCCAGCCGCAGAGCGTCCCGATATTGATGTGCTCAGAACTGATACCGAATCCTTTCAGACCTACGTGAGATCGCGCGCCTACCGCTATGAAGATTTCTGGGTGCACCCCACCGGTCGCGTCGGAATTTGCAACATCAATCCACCGGTTCGTATTACAAGTCCCTGAGCTCACGCCGCAGGATTTTGCCAACTGTTGATTTCGGCAGTTCATCAATGAATTCAACATGACGCGGGATCTTGTACCCGGTCAGTCGGTCTTTACAAAAGGCGCGCACATCGGCTTTGGTCAGACCATCGTCGGATTTAACGATAAAAACTTTCGCCGCTTCGCCGGTCTTGTCATCGGCTACGT
>DDIP01000156.1:3034-7273 GCA_002338605.1 Proteobacteria bacterium UBA1847
AGGCAGGCACATTCGAGAACACCGGGTAACGCCGCGAGTTCCGCTTCGATCTCATTTGGAAATACGTTGAAGCCGGAAACAAGAATCATGTCTTTCAGGCGATCGACGATACGGAAGAACCCGGTGTCATCCATGATTGCTATGTCGCCTGTCCTGAAATAGCCATCGTCAGTCATGCAGGCTGCCGTCGCATCTTCGCGGCGCCAGTAGCCTTTCATAACCTGCGGGCCTTTCGCGCACAATTCCCCGCGTTCACCCTGTTTAACTTCTTTACCCTGTTCGTTCCTGAGCGATATATCCGTTGATGGTACGGGAACCCCAATGCTGCTGATGAAGTCCGTCATACCGAAGGGATTTACAGTGAGGATGGGTGACGTCTCAGAAAGGCCGTAACCCTCTTTGATGTGTTTGCCGGTGACCTCCTTCCATTTGTCGGACACGACTTTCTGCACGGGCGCCCCGCCGCCGACACTAAGTCCAAGCGTCGAGAAATCCAGATCCCGGAAACCCGACGTGTGCAGCAGTCCATTGAAGAGCGTGTTGACGCCAGTGAAGACAGTTACCTTCCATTTTGCCCACTCCGCAACGAATGCCGGCATATCCCGCGGATTGGTTATCATCACGTTGGTGCCACCGAACTTGAAATAGGACAGCGTATTCACCATTAGCGCGAAGATGTGATACATCGGAATCGCCGTAATTACCACATCTTCTCCCAAATTAACGTAGTCGCCCGCAAGTGCTTCGAACTGAAGAACATTCGCCACGAGATTGCGATGGGTCAGCATCGCGCCTTTCGAAAGACCAGTGGTACCGCCGGTATATTGCAGGTAAATGAGGTCGTCGCCGCTCAGATCGACATCGGCAAGCTGCATTGCCTTCCCGGCAGCCAATGCGTCGAGAAACGTGACGTTGTCGTCAAGGCGCGGATCGACAGGGGGTGACGGCAGCCCGAGGTCATTGAGGTCGTCGAGGTTCGTAACTATGACGTTCTTGATGCCGGTATTGGCAATGACTTCGCCGAGCACCGGGGTCGAACCGGAATATACAACGATCGTATCGACATCGGCGTCGTTCAGCTGATGTTCCAGTTCTCGCGCTGTGTACATCGGATTGACGTTAACTTGTACACCACCAGCGCGAAGTATGCCCAGCATCGCGATCGGGAACGCCATCATGTTAGGCGACATCAGGGCGACACGATCCCCTTTCCGGACGCCAAGCTCATTTTGCAGGTATGCCGCGAAGTCGCGCGATAATTCGAGTACTTCCGCATAGGTTTTTGTTGCGCCGAAGTTGCTATAGGCAACCTTGTCCTTGAATCGCTCACCCGCCTCGAGCAACATGTCTACTACATTGCGATATTGATCCGCATCGATTTCCGTCGGTACCCACGGATCGTATTGCTTGAACCACGGTTTAGTCATTTTTGCCCCCCTCATCACTGCTTCGGTCAAATTTCCTGCCCAGCCAAACGCCCACTCCGCCCCACAGTGCTGCGATTCCGGCACCGACGACGGCGATTGCCGCCAGGCCGAGTCCCAGGCCTTCGCTGAGCAATGCAAATACATCGCTACTGACTGCATCGCCACCTCGATAGACAACAATATCGACAACCGGCTTGGCTTTAAAGCGCTCTTCACGAGACACCTGGGTATACAGCATCTCGCGTGCCGGGCGCGTTACGCCGTAATTGCCACCACGGCGGAATACCTGGAGCGCAAGAAGCACTGTGAGTATTGGCGCGAATGCGAGTATCAATAGTGCAGCACAGACGAGAAACGGCATCAGGGCCAGCGCGGTCGGCATGCCCAACTTGCCGACAATTCGACCGGTGACAAAAAGCGCCATGCCGAAAGTCAGGAAATTGACGAGCCAGTCGACACTGCCAAGAATCTGAGTGCGCTCGACGCGCGAGAAATCTTCCAGCAGATTCTTCTGTTCAAAGTAAACAAACGAACCGATGAACACGTACAGCAGGATGAAGGCACCGATAGCCAGCAGGTATGGATTCATAAAGAAAGAACCGAAACCCTGCCACCATTTCCCGCCGAGCACCAGGTTTGACGTGTCGGCCTCCAAATCGCGATTACCCAGCTCGGCTACTTTCAGGTGATAGAGATAAAAGACCAGCGGCACGACCATCAACAACGAGACTGACGCGATTAACATCAAGGTATCGAGACCGAGAATCCCTGAAAAGAGGGTCGGAATGCCTGGTCCTACCAAGGCGCCGGCACTGGCGCCGGTGAATATGACTGCAAACAGGCGCTTGGCTTGTTCCTTGTTGAACGTGTCGGCCATCAGGGTCCAGAAAACAGTAACGTGAAACAAGGCAAAGACGCTGACCCAGAGATAGAAAGACTTGTCGATCAAGACGCGATCGTCGCTGAGGGATATCCCGAGGTAGAAACCAATAAAGGATAGTGCAAAAAAGCCGTAGACCGCCGGTACGACATTCCGCAAGCGGGTACGCGACACTGCCAGGCCAAAGATGGCTACCAGTGCGGCGCTGATGAAGAAATTGAGATTCCAGAGAAAACTGACTTCGGAGTCACTCCAGTCGCTGGCCATTGCATCGCGAATGGGCCGCAACACGTAATACGACGACATAAGAATAAAAACGAACACAGCTGAGACTAGTGTTGCTTTCAATTCGTTGGGTTCGATCTCCGACAGCGTCTTCGCGGCTTTCGCTACGATTCCGTTTCGTTCAGCAGTCATTGCGGCAGCCTCGCTCGCGCATTCGCAATGCTCTTGCGCGACTCAATGCGATCGAACCATGCCTGAACATTCTTATAACTCGCAATCGGCAGATCAATCACCCGGTATTGCTCGACGTAAGCGAAGGCAAATAGGTCCGCGATCGATAGCCTGTCGTTGGCAATCCAGTCACTGTTTGCCAACAGTCCGTCCAGCATCCTAAATTGCTGGTCCGCATAGCCGCGAGCCTCCTGGATGCCGTTCAGATCCGGATCACCTAGTGAGAATTTCGGCTTGATGACGGCCTCAAAATACAATTTCGTCAGCCATCGGCCGAGATGGCAAGTGAAGAAATCCATCCATTGGTCGACCTTCGCACGATGCAATTTGTTCGCCGGATACAGCGGAGATTCCTCGACATTGGCCACGTAACGACAGATTGCGCCGGATTCAAACAGGGTATCGTCGTCGTGCTGCAGGAGCGGCACCTTCCCGATCGGTGTCAAACCCGCAAAGGGCTCCGACCTCTGCTCGCCTTTCCCAAGATCGACAAAGGCGAATTCGTAGTCGCAGCCAAGCTCTTCCAGCACATACAGTGCCTTCATGGAATTCTGTGTAAAAAATCCGTACAGCTTGTACATCCCGCCCCCGGGTTTTTATTTATTGAATAGCAATATCACTTTACCGCGTGCACGCCGATCTGAAATTGCGCTGAACGCGTCGCGGAAATCATCGAGAGGATAGGATTCGGTCACGCGCGGCGTCAGTTTGCCTGCATCTATCAGGGTTGCCAGTGCCTGCATGTTTTGACTCTGCAGTTTTGGGTTCTTCATTGCCCAGGTTCCCCACCAGACACCGACAATGCTCGCCTCCTTTAGCAAAGCAATATTGGCCGGAAACTGCGGAATGTCGCCGCTCGCGAAACCGACGACCAGGTGGCGCCCGTGCCAGCCAGTGGCGCGAAACGCCTGCTGTGCCAACTCACCACCGACCGGATCATAAACAATGTCGACCCCTTTGCCGTCAGTGAGCGCCTTGACCGTGTCCTTGAGCGGCTGAGTGGAATAGTTGACAAGCTCATCGGCGCCCGCTTCTTTTGCAAATTCAAGTTTCCTGTCGCTGCTTGCAGCGGCGATGACCCTCGCTCCGAGCGCTTTGGCAATTTCAACCGCCGCAATTCCGACGCCGCCCGCGGCGCCCAGGACCAGGATGGATTCGCCGGCCTGAATATCGGCGCATTGACAGAGCGCGTGATAGCTGGTGCCGTAAGTCACCGTGAAACCGGCGCCCTGTTCTAGACTCAGACTATCCGGCAGATGCATGCTCTTGCGCTGGTCTGCAACGCATTGTTCGGCGAATGCGCCACCGAGCGAGTTAAAGATGACTTTGTCGCCAACCGAAAAATGCGTAACGCCTTCGCCGACTGCCGCGACCACGCCGGCTGCCTCATTGCCCGGTATGAACGGTGTAGGTGACTTGACCTGGTACTTGCCCGCAATGGCGAGGATGTCCGGAAAATTAATACCGGCGGCTGCA
>DDIP01000082.1:0-485 GCA_002338605.1 Proteobacteria bacterium UBA1847
CCCCGGACTTTCGGCAGGCCCATTTGCTCTACGGTACGGTCAGCCGTGCCAAAGGCAACCTCGCGCAGGCAGAAATGTACCTTGCCAGCGCGGTACGTGCCTGGCCCGAGAACGCTGAAGCGAGAAAACTGCTCGCTGACGTTCGGCTGCGGCAGCACAAGCTGCGCGGCGCGTCAGATGCGATCGAACCCCTGTTAAACAATGAAGAGCCTGTTGATGACCACCTGCTGGCAACCGCCGGTATCGTAAAACTGCAGTCTGGCGAGTTGTCGGAGGGGCTTCAACTTTTCCAGAGGAGCGTCGCCGCTGATCCTGAAAATCTCAATCGCAAACTGGATTTGGCCGCGATCTATCTGGCAGTGGGCGAGGTGAACAAGGCATCGGAAATTCTGGACTCGCTGCAAGGGACGGAGGCTGATCGGGCCAGGCTGGATCTGCTGAACGTCGTCGCGCTGCAGCGCAGTGGGGATTCGGCAGGCGCCATC
>DDIP01000082.1:600-15032 GCA_002338605.1 Proteobacteria bacterium UBA1847
CCATCGGATTGGCTGAACGTTTGCTTCTGCGCTACCCGGATAATATTCAGCTCACTGCCGTATTGGGAAGCTTGCGCCTGGGAATTGGTGACCTGCCAGCCGCTCGAAGGAGTTTCGAGCGAGTTCTTAAGCTGGATGCCGAAAACCTGGAGGCTTTATTGGGTCTTGGTCGCATAGACATCGCCAACAAGCGCTATACCAATGCCCGACAGCGATTCCGACGGGCACTGCAGATTTCGCCAGCAAATATCACTGCGACGTCCGAGATGGCGCGGCTTGCAGCACTTGAAGGCGACCTGGCGACTTCGGTGAGCTGGCTTGAAAAAGCCAGACAAAGCGGTGCGGACGCTTCGCTGCCGCGAATAAAACTGGCGACCCACTACCTTTCGCAGCAACGCTACGATGAGGCGATGCAGGTTGCACAGGAGGCGGTGCAGATTGACGACCAGGATGCACGTGCCCGGAATCTGCTCGGCGTAACCCTAATGGCGCGGGGCGACTTCAAACTGGCGGCCAGAAACTTTGCAGAGGCAATTCGTCTCGGGCCGGACGTCGCCGCGTATCGCTACAACAGCGCTCGAGCTGAACTTGAGATGGGGAATGACCAAGCAGCCCTGCGGACGGCTGAAGAGGCCTTCGACGCACATCCCGAGCACGCGGCATTAGCGGCACTATTGGCAGACTACCATTCCCGAAACGGCAACTTCGCGGCAGCGAAAGCTATCGCAGACCGACTGCAATCGGCTCGTCCCGGAAAAGCCGCTGGGCTTGTACTGCGCGGTGACATCCTGTCGGCACAAGGGGAATTTGCAGCAGCCGTTGAAATGTACGATCAGGCCCTCGCGCTTGACCCCAGTCAGGATTTGGCAGTTCGTGCCTATCACTTGCGCAAGAAGGCATCCAATCCAGAGCCGTACGGTCCGCTGTTGGACTACGTACAGGCGAATCCGTCAGATCCGGCAGCACGAATGATCCTGGCAGAGACCTACCATGCGAACAAAGATGTGGATGCGGCTTCCGCCCAGTATGACCAGTTGTTGAAAACCAATCCGGAAAATGTCGTCGCGTTGAACAACCTTGCGTGGATACTCTTCGACAGGGGAAGTCCGAGGGCGCTTGATCTGGCGGAAAAAGCCTACCGAATTTTACCCGACAACGCCGCGATAGCTGATACCTACGGCTGGATATTGCTGAAACAGAAGAAAAGCGAATTGGCGAGCTCGGTGCTGCGTAAAGCAGCCGAAGCGATGCCATCAGACCCGGAGATACTCTATCATTTCGCTGTCGCGGTGCTGGAGTTCGGTGACAAGGAAGAGGCTCGCGCGATGCTTGAATCCATCGTGGCATCGGATCACGAGTTTGCCAGCCGCAGTGCGGCGGAACAGCTAGCCAGAGAAATTCAGGGAAATTGAGGACGCGATCAGAAGCAGCGTAACTGGTTTCCAACAAGCAAAACCTAAAGAGTGCAGGATCTTAACAATGACGAAAACTTTTTCTTTTTTCGGGTACGCGCTAGTTCTAATCGCACTGCAAGGATGCGCAGGTTCCGGACCGGTCGTGGCAACGGCGGGTCAAAATGAACCAGTAGACCGGTCCGCTGATTACATCATTGGTCCCGGTGACGTCTTGCAGGTCTACGTCTGGGATAACCCGGAACTGACCGTGACAATTCCTGTACGCCCGGACGGCATGATAACCATTCCGCTCGTTGAGGATATGCGGGCTGTGAGCAAGACGCCGACGCAGCTGGCACGCGATGTGGAAGTGAAGTTATCCGAATATGTCAGGACGCCCCAGGTCAACATAATCGTGACGAATTTTCGGGGAACGTATCAAAAACAGATCCGGGTCGTTGGTCAGGCGGTGAGTCCGCAGTCGTTGTCATTTCAAAGTGGAATGACGCTGCTGGACGTCATGATAGAAGTCGGTGGACTCACCGAGTTCGCGGCCGGCAATCGGGCCAAAGTTATCCGTTGGGAAAATAACGAGCAGCAGGAGATCAGGGTTCGCCTGAAGGACCTGATAAGTGATGGGGATATCCGCGAAAATATTGACATGAAACCCGGTGATGTTCTGATTATTCCCGAGTCAATATTCTAGACACGGTATAGTTTAGAAATTCTGTTAAATTGAATGTGTATCTATATGATAACAGCGATAAAGTGTGGGGTTAGCCTACGTCGTAATCGACGGGAAGAACAATAATGCCCAACATCATTTCTCAAGTAATGGCGGAGCTCGTCGGTGCCAGCCGGTTTCGGTGGCATGGCATGTTGCTCGCATGGCTGGTTTGCGTACTCGGATGGATTGGCGTCGTACTTATTCCAAATACCTACGAGTCGAAGGCTGTCCTGTATATCGACACGGCTACCGTTCTTCGGCCCTTGCTGGCCGACCTGGCTGTCAACACAGATGTCATGTCCGAGGTTCGGATGATGACGGAGGTTCTGCTGAGCCGTCCGCAGCTCGAACGCGTGGTTCGCGAGACGGACCTTGATCTGAGAGCCGAGACAAGCAAGGACTTTGACGAGCTTCTGACGTCAGTGCGTGAACGTATTCAAGTGTCGGGTACCTCGGCGCGAAATGCGTACAACGATCAGAATCTTTTTACAATCAAGTTCGAAGACACGAATCCGCAAACCGTCTATGACGTTGTTCAGTCGCTACTCGATTCATTCGTCGACAAGTCCCTGGGCCAGAACAGAGCGGATTCGGTCGGTGCGCAGGACTTCATCCGCGATCAGATCGCACAATATGAGACACGCCTGGCCGAGGCGGAACGAAGCCTGGCTGAATTCAAGAAGGCCAATGTCGGTTTGATGCCGAGTCAGGGACGTGACTACTACGAACGGCTCCAGATTGCCCTTGAGCAACTCGAAGACGCCCAAGCCGAGTACAACAGAGTTGCGCAACGGCGAAGTGCGTTGCAGAAGCAGATCGATGGCGAGGAACCGACCTTCGGTTTGCTGGGGTCGCCCGGGAGCGATACCGGTGAATCTGCACCGGGCAACGAGCAGTTGGCGGCACTGGAGAAAGAGCTGGCAACACTCTTGTTGAAGTACACGGAAAAGCACCCTCGTGTTGTGGAGATCACCAACAGGATTGAACAGATTAGAGTCCAGAATGAACAGCAGATGGCTGAGGTAAACAGCCAACCGACGTACAGTCTGAATACGGATCTCGTCAGCATGAATTCGCTCGATCTCAATCCTGTGTATCAAAGCCTCAAGATTTCAATCGGTGAGGCGAACGCCCAGCTCTCAGAGCTGAATGAGAAAATCGCCAGTGCCCGGTCGCAGGTAACCTACCTCCGTGAGATGGTAGATACGATGCCTGAGGTCGAGGCACAGCTCGCACGTCTGAATCGCGATTACGAGGTTAACAAGACGCAGCACACGGCATTGATGAAGCGACTTGAATCTGCGCGACTGTCCGAAGAGGCGGAGTTTCGGAACGAAGAGATCAAATTCCGGATTATTGAGCCGCCGATCGTACCTATGAAACCGGTCGGTCCCAACAGATACCTGTTCGCAACTATCGTTCTTTTCGCCGGGTTTGGAATCGGCGGCGCGTTCTCGTTTCTCCTTAATCGGATCAATCCGGTCTTTAACTCGGCAAACGAGCTCCGCGAAGCTTTGCAGATTCCTGTGCTTGGCACGGTTTCCTTGTACCAGTCTGAAACAGCAAAGAAGGAGGCGCGAAGAGGAGCATATAGATTCGGTTATGCGACGTTCGGGCTCTTGGCCCTGTATTTCACTACCCTGTTTTTGTGGCCCGCGGCGGACATGATCAAGGAAGCGCTTGTCAGCGCGGGAGTTCTGGTTTGAGCAAGATCCAAAAGGCACTTCAGAAGGTCACGGCTGCTGCCGGTGGTAAGGCAACGGATTCTCGAACGCGCGAGACCATCAAAACAGCAATACGCTCGGACCATGAAGCCAAGCGGTGTGCATCTTTGCCGCACAAGCAGAGGATTGAGGTTGACCTGGGATTGTTGTCGACTAGCGGTATCGCGACACTGAATGAAGGCGAGAGCGAGCTTCGCGATGAAATGAGGCGAATAAAATGGCCGATCCTCGCCAATGCATTTGGCGATCAACGCAAGGATATTCCACGCGGCAATGTCGTTATGGTGGCCAGCGCTACTTCCGGAGAGGGAAAAACATTTACGACTATCAATCTCGCGATGAGTATCGCTGCTGAGAAAGACTTTGACGTATTGCTGGTCGATGGAGATATTGCGAAATCGCATACCAGTGAATTATTTGGCCTGACAGGATTCCCAGGTGTCACGGATTATTTATTAGGTGATGTTTCGAACATTTTGGATGTCACGGTCGGCACGGACTTACCGGGCCTTAGTTTGCTGCCAGCGGGCAGGGCTGATGAGCATGCGTCGGAACTGATTGCAAGCAATAGAATGTCGGACTTGGTCACGGAGCTCAGTCAACTGTTTCCAAATACCGTGGTCCTTTTTGATTCGTCGCCGCTTCTACAAACAAATGAGTCGCAGGTCTTGTCACGCCATGTCGGCCAGGTGCTTCTCGTAGTAGCGGCAAATAAGACGCCAACTGCCGCCGTCAAAGACGCCGTTGCATTGCTTGGGCCAGACGTCGTGGTCAATGTTATTTTCAACGGGATGAAGCGACTGTTCGGGCAGAAATACAGCTTTGGAGGCTACTATGGCTACCATTACAAACGTTGATCGCATTCATCCAGTAAGGCCGGTTCGGACAAAGGCCCGATCCTCCTTATTCTGTCTGTTGTTAATGGTGTCGGGTTTGTACAGCGTTCCCGCGGCGGCCCAGGACTGGGAGATAGAGCCTTACATCGAGGTGATTGCGACCTATACCGACAACCTGTACCTGCTTCAGAAAGGCTTTGAAATTTCTGACTACGTTGGACAGGTGAATCCCGGCATCAATATCGTCAGAAACGATGGCCGATTCACAACAGATACATCGTATCGCATGCAAAATTTGTTCTTTGCAGACGACAGCGACCTTGACACGATTTTTCATCAGCTAAACTCGTCGTCGACACTCGAACTCGCGGCTGAAACGTTTTTCATTGACGTGGATGCAGCGATAGAACAATCCATATTGGACCCGACTCGGCCCATTTCCACGAGCAACGTCATTACGACGTCAAATTACGGCGACGTAATCTACGCTGACATAAATCCATACCTGGTTCAGCGCCTCGGAAATTCAAGTGCCTATGCACGCGTCGACTATACCTGGGGCATCGGCCGTTACGAAGATTTTGGACTGCAGACATTCAGCCGCGTCGACGATTTCGATCAGGAATCATGGCGTGCCTACCTTGGTACGGCGCAGCAGGAGACAGGTTTTGACTGGGCGCTTACCTATGATCGCCAGTTTGTGAATTACGAGACAATTAGCGACTACAAGTTTGAACGCGCGGGCGCAATGACAGCTATTCCGCTTATGCGAAATATCCGATTGTTGCTTCTCGGTGGATTTGAAAGCGACGTATTTGTGGGAAGGGACATCGGTGGACTGGATTCCGACTATTGGGAGGTCGGGTTCAGCGTCAATTCCGGCGAAAGAAACAATTTTGAAGTTCGGGTTGGTGAGCGCTTTTTTGGCAGGTCTTACTTTGGCAATTTCGAGTATGAGGGCAATAACATTAGTGCGACCATTTCGTACACTGAAAATCCGACGACGTCTGCACTCAGTGGCCCGGGATCATTCGACGCAGATTTCTCCGTCAGCGATCTCGACCCGATTTTTGACGAAGATCTTGCCGGTGATGAGCTGATCATAGTACCGATACGTGCAGAGGCATACATTTCGAAGATGCTCAGTGCTCGAATCGAAGTCAGTGGCGCGCGGAGCTTGCTGTTTCTCGCCTACGCAGACGAGGATCGCGAGTTTATTGATTTGGTTGATGGGCTCGCCGGGCAGGAAGATGGACAGGATTCATTGACGCTTGGCTATCGATACGAGCTGGGTTCACGTACTGAACTTGAATTCAGTGTGGCCACCGGGCGCTACGACTATCCGTTCACCGATGTGCACAGTGACGTCGTCCAAATTGTGCTGGGTGTTTCGAGACGACTTGGCAGCCAGACCGATCTGCGCGCATCCATTCGCCGTTCGGAGCAGGAAATTGACAACGTCTCGGGTTTTGGAGACTACGTCGAGAATGCGATCGAGGTCGGGCTGGTGAGACGGTTTTGACAGATACTCTGCCCACGGATGATCGAAGGCTCTCTGACACCGCTGCGCGACCTCGATCGAAGTCTGGTCTGCGACCCGCCGTTACCGGGAATCTTACCGATGCGCCAGCCGTTCCGCTCCGGAACGGGATGTCAGTTGATGTTGAGGAGTATTTCCAGGTCTGGGCTTTTGCACGATCGACCAGCCGGGCTGATTGGGCAGGTTTCCCGAGCCGCATTCGCGAGTCGCTGGGAACGGCGCTGCGGCTTTTCGACGAAGCCGGAGTCAAAGCGACCTTTTTTACGCTCGGCTGGATCGCAGAGCGCCATCCGGACCTAATTCGTTCGATCGCGGATGCGGGCCACGAAATAGCCAGCCATGGCTACGCGCATGCAAAAATTACCGAGCAGAGCCAGCAGCAGTTTCGAGAAGATGTGACTCGTGCCAAAGCGATACTGGAGGATGTCTCGGGCCAACGCGTCCTCGGCTACCGGGCACCCAGCTTTTCGATTGGCACGGACAATCTCTGGGCATTAGATGTGCTGCATGAGACCGGGCATGAATACAGTTCCAGTATTTACCCGGTCGTTCATGATCACTACGGCATGCCATCGGCGTCGCGTTTTCCGTTTCGCCTGGCGCCTGGCGGCATTCTCGAGATTCCGATGTCGACTGCAAATGTCTTCGGCAAAAACCTGCCGTGCGGTGGTGGTGGGTATTTTCGACTCATGCCCTACAACTATTTTCGATGGAGTATTCGCCGCCTGAATGAAGTCGAGGGACAGTCATCGATATTCTACTTGCACCCATGGGAGCTGGACCCCGATCAGCCACGAATCAAGAATGCACCTCTGAAGTCGAGGATGCGCCACTACGTAAATCTCGACAAGACGGAAGGGCGACTGCGAAGATTACTGGCTGATTTTCGCTGGGATCGGATGGACAGGATATTTCTTGGTGATTGTTCCGGCTGAAGGAAGGCGATTTTCGTGAACGATCTGCTGTATTTGACTCATCGAATTCCTTATCCGCCAAACAAGGGCGACAAGATTCGGTCTTACCATTTGTTGCGTGGCATGGCGGAGCGTTGGAACGTTCACCTTGGTACCTTCATTGACGATCCGGACGACTGGCAATATGTCCCCATGCTTACGGAGTTGTGTTGCGAGACGAAGTTTGTAGGCCTGAGTCCAGCAATGGCAAAAGCCAGGGCGCTTCGCGGCCTGATCAGCAACACATCGTTGACGATGCCCTACTACAAAAGCGATGTCATGAAACGCTGGGTCAGCGAGATTGCGGCAAAGAAGGACCTTCAGTTCGTGGTTGCTTATTCGTCGTCCATGGCTCAATACGTAACACCATCGGTTGCCGGCGACGCACGAACTGTCGTCGATTTCTGTGATATCGATTCGGACAAGTGGCGCCAATACAGCAAGAAATCCACTGGTCTCAAGCGGTGGATTTACGGCCGTGAGGCGAACAAACTATGCTTGGAAGAGACCGACATCGCCAACCGTTTGGATGCCTCGGTCCTCATCTCTGATGACGAAACTTCAATCTTCTGTGAACAGATGGGCGTACCCCGAGAAAAAGTACATACCGTCCGCAACGGCGTAGACACGGCGTATTTCGATCCACAGATACCACAGGAAAATCCCTTTTCGGACGACTGCAAATCGATCGTGTTTGTCGGTGCCATGGATTATTGGCCGAATATCGATGCGGTTAGCTGGTTTGCAAAAGAGATTTTCCCCGGTGTACTTGCGCGAGACCCCAGTGCCGTCTTTTACATTGTCGGTTCGAATCCTGGTCACGACGTAAAAAACCTGCAAGACATGCCGGGTGTCGTGGTTACTGGCAAGGTAGCGGATGTACGCCCGTACTTGCGGTTCGCACAGTGTGTCGTCGCGCCGCTTCGTGTGGCGAGGGGAGTGCAGAATAAAGTTCTCGAAGCCATGGCAATGGCAAGACCTATAGTTGCGACGACTATGGCTCTTGAAGGAATTTCTTTCAGTCCAGACTCCGGGATCCGGGTTTGTGACTCGGTTCAGAACTGGATTGACGAGGTGTGCGGTGTATTGGCTGAGTGGACACCGGACAGCAGCGTACCGGGCGCAAGGCGACATGTGACCGAGAATTTCAGCTGGGCTGCCAGTGGCCAGGCTCTCGCGAAAGTCATAACGGGCATCTGATGGCGGTGGATAGGGGCACGGTCATGAGGGGTCGCGATCGAGCGCCGGGAATACCCAGTGTGATGCGTCCTGACTGGATTCTCGCGATAGGCCTCTTCATCGCGGCGATCATTGCTTCAGGCATGCTGTTTGTTGAAACGTGGCGCATATTGCTGGGCACGTGGATTAACATCGGTACGTACAACTACGGTCTGATCGTGCCTTTCATCAGCCTCTACCTGGTTCTAAGAATGAGGAAGCAGCTGGTACGGTTGACGCCAAAGCCGTCGCTGTGGGGGCCCCTTGCGATAGTCATCATTTCACTCCTTTGGGCAATTGGTAATCTTTCCGGGGTGCTGGTCATTCAGCAGTTCGCTGTACTGGCCCTGATCCCGTCGACCGGACTTGCGATTTTCGGGAAAAGCGTCATGCGCTCAGCTGCATTCCCGGCTTTGTTTGTGATACTGGCTTTGCCTGCGGGCGAGATTCTCATTCCCCAGCTCATTGTCTGGACGGCCGATTTCTCCGTTGTGGCTCTGGAGTTTCTGGGCATTCCGGTATTTCGCGACGGACCCTTCATACGGATTCCGGCCGGCGATTTTCACGTAGTCAAAGCCTGCAGCGGAATTCGATACCTGTTGACGGCAATCGTACTCGGAGCTTTGTTCGCATATCTCAGTTTCAAATCCTGGCAGCGACGCGCGGCGTTCCTGTTGGTTTGCGTGCTGGTGCCAATTCTGGCCAACTGGCTGCGCGCGACCGGCATTATTCTGATTGGCCACCTGAGCGGGATGAAGCTGGCGGGAGGCGTGGACCATTTTATCTACGGCTGGATATTCTTCGGCTTCGTGATGCTAATCATTTTCCTGATTGGCGCCAGGTTCTCAGATCGCAGCTTTAAAGATCCAGGTGCGTTGCCGTCGCATGAAAGCGCTACCCAAGAGAAGCCGATAAGACCGATTGTGTTTGTTGCGGCATTCATAGGAGTGCTCGTTGCAGCGCCGGTCGGCACGGTACTTTCGTCGACGCTGTCAGATCGCGCGGTCAGAAACACGATCAGTCTGCAGTCAGTCGCCCTCCCTTCTGCAATTGCCGGTTGGGAAAGACTCGACTCGTTGACGACAGACTGGAACACGGTTTTTGTCGGTGCGCGTCTCAATCGATCGGTTGAATACCGGGATGGCGACATGCGCGTGATGGTTACCGCGATCTACTACGACGTGCAGACTGAAGGTGCAGAACTGATTGGCTCCCAGAACAGCCTGTATGAACCTGTAAGGTGGTGGAGCCGGTTCGATAGCAAGGCCACTTATGCCAGTGAAGAAAACCTTGCCGGACTGAATATCAGGGAATCCAGCGTCAGCGATGGTAACCGTGATCGCCTGATATGGAGCTGGTATTACATTTCCGGCGATGAATTTGCGAGCGAGTATCGAGCCAAGCTTGCAATGTTCAAAACCCTGATCAGAGGAGATGGGCAGGGTGTGTACTTGCTGGCGCTTGCGGTTGACTACGACCATGATGTTGCAGACGCTCGTCGCTCAATGGGGCTGTTTCTCGACGACTACCTGAATCGGTTCAGACAATGCCTGGCTGAGCCCGCAAATGACGTTGGTAGCACCTGTGACTGATCAACCGCCACTTGTCGCACACATCATCTACCGACTGGGTATTGGGGGGTTGGAGAACGGTTTGGTCAATCTGATCAACTCGTTTCCAGCTGATCAGTATCGCCATGCCGTGATTTGCCTGGCAGGGCATTCCGACTTCGCCGATAGGATTACACGCAAAGACGTCCGTCTTTTCGACCTCGAAAAGCGCCCCGGAAAAGACTTTCGCTGTTACGTCCGATTGTACCGTTTGTTGCGTCGATTACGACCGAGCATAGTGCATACTCGCAACTTCGGAACTCTTGACTGCCAGTTTGTTGCGGCATTTGCTGGCGTGAGTTATCGCATTCATGGTGAGCACGGATGGGATGTCGGCGACCTGCACGGAACGCTTGCAAAAACCGTGTTTATGCGCCGACTCTCACGATTGGTGATACACCACTACACGACGGTGTCGCAGCACATGGCAGCGTGGCTGACGAACGTGATAGGCATTCCCGCAGCCAAATTAACGCAGATATACAATGGTATCGATGCGGCAAAATTCAGTCCGGTCGAAAATCGCACACAGCCTGTTCCGGTTACCGAACGCAAACATACCGATCGGCTTGTAATCGGAACGGTGGGTCGCCTGGATCCAATTAAGGATCAGCATACTTTGCTGTGTGCGTTCGATTCTCTGGTTCGAAGTTCGATTCCCGGTGATCCTGAACTGCAACTTGTCGTGATTGGAGACGGAGAAATGCGGCAGGATCTTGCTCGATTCGTTGCTGAAAGCCGGCTGGATTCGTACGTCACGTTCGCCGGCGCTTCGGATGACGTCGCCGGACAATTGAGGACGTTTGACATTTTCGTCTTGCCATCATTGAACGAAGGAATCTCAAACACCATCCTCGAGGCGATGGCAACAGGCCTGCCGGTGCTGGCAACGTCTGTTGGCGGCAACCCGGAACTTGTTGAAAATGGTGTAACCGGGTTCTTGTTTTCGGCAGGACAGGTCGAGGAACTCGCGGCTCTGATCAAAGAGTACGTCAAGGATCCCGGCAAGCGGAAGGAGCACGGGGCTGCGGGTAGACGCCGCGCGGTCGACAAGTTTGGAATGGATGCAATGGTTGCGAACTATCGTCGCGTTTACGCGCGTAGACAACCGGAAAACAAAGTGCTTGGTAGCACAACAGGATAAGCTATATGTGTGGATTCGTTGGAATTGTCGATTTACAGGGACAGCGCGAGATTGACCCGGATTTGCTGCGGAGAATGAACGATTCGCAGTCACATCGCGGCCCGGATGAACAGGGCGTTCACCTGTCGCCAGGCGTCGGGCTTGGCCACAGACGACTGTCGATCATTGACCTCTCGTCGGGCCAGCAACCGCTTTACAACGAGGATCGTTCAGTCGTCGTCGTCTACAACGGCGAAATATACAATCATGCGAGCCTGAGGGAAGAGTTACAGCAGCACGGCCATGTTTTTCGTACACATTGCGACACTGAAGTTATTGTGCATGCCTGGGAGCAGTGGGGCGAGAGCGCCGTAACCCGTTTCAACGGAATGTTCTCGTTCGCATTGTGGGATGCCAACAAGTCCGAGTTGTTCCTTGCGCGCGACAGGCTGGGCATCAAACCGCTTTACTATGCGGTACTGCCAAATGACCAGCTGATCTTCGGCACCGAACTGAAAGCGCTATTGCTGCATCCGGATTTGCCGCGGGAGCTCAACGGTACAGCGGTTGAGGAATACTTCGCCTTTGGCTACGTTCCGGAACCTAAAACGATCCTCAAACATGCGTGCAAGCTGCTCCCGGCACATACACTTAGATTCAGGCGTGGGAAAAAAGCCCCGGACCAAAAGGAATACTGGGACGTACCGTTTGGCACCGCGCCAGCAGTATCGTTTCAAGACGCACAAGAGGAGCTTGTCGAACGCCTACGCGCATCGGTGCAAAGACGCCTGATGGCGGAAGTTCCGTTGGGGGCATTTTTATCGGGCGGCGTTGATTCCAGTGCCGTCGTGGCAATGATGTCGGGCCTCTCTGAGTCGAAGGTGAACACCTGCTCAATTTCTTTTGGCGATCCTCGCTACAATGAATCCCAGTTTGCAGAGCAGGTCGCGAAGCAATACGGAACGAACCACTTTGTCGAGAGTGTGCAGGCAGATGACTTTGGCCTGATCGATACGCTTGCCGCGAACTACGACGAGCCGTTTGCCGACAGCTCGGCAATGCCGACCTACAGGGTCTGTCAGCTGGCCCGAAAGCATGTGACTGTGGCCCTGTCGGGCGATGGTGGCGATGAGAACTTCGCCGGCTACCGGCGATACCGCTGGCACGCTTATGAGGAAAAGGTAAGGTCTTTGTTGCCCCAGGCCATTCGCGGGCCATTGTTCGGAATGCTGGGTTCGGTCTATCCGAAACTGGATTGGGCACCCAAGTACTTGCGCGCGAAAACGACCTTTCAGGCACTGGCGAGAGACAGTCTGGCCGGGTTTCTGGATAGTGTATCCGTCGTATCAGATGAGAATCGCCGCCTGCTGTTCAGCAAGGCGTTCAAAGATTCACTGCAGGGCTACAATGCAGTGGAAGTGTTCCGGCATTACGCAAACAAGGCACCGGTCGACGATGCACTGTCGCTCGTGCAATACCTCGATCTCAAGACCTATTTGCCGGGCGATATCCTGACCAAAGTCGACCGGGCAAGCATGGCGCATTCTCTCGAAGTTCGTGTGCCGATATTGGACCACACCTTCGTAGAGTGGGTGTCGAGTCTCAATCCCGACTGGAAGCTGCATGGGCGAGAGGGCAAACATATATTCAAACAGGCCATGAGAAAGCACTTGCCGGACGATATTCTGTTCAGGGAAAAAATGGGATTCGCCGTGCCGTTGGCGAGCTGGTTTCGAGGCCCATTGAAAGAACGGATCAGAACATTGGCCGACGCGCCTGGACTTGGCCAGCTTGGTCTTTTCGACAGCAATGCAATCAATACAATGGTGCAGCATCACCAGGCGGGATTGCGAGATCACAGCGCTATTATCTGGTCGTTGGTCATGTTTGAAGCGTCGATGCGAAACCTTGGCCTGTCAAGCAGCACCTGACCAGACTGTTAAATTCTATGGCCCCGATCCGAATACTGACGTTTTCAACGCTTTATCCCAACGCGAGCATGCCGCGCCATGGAGTTTTCGTTGAGCAGCGACTGCGGAAGCTAGTCGCCAGCGGAGAGGTGGAATCACGTGTCGTTGCACCGGTCCCATGGTTCCCGTTCAAGAATCAGCGATTCGGATCCTACGCTGACAGGGCGCGTGCGCCGCATACCGAGGAGCGTCACGGAATATCGGTTGTTCACCCGCGTTATCTTCAAATACCCAAAATCGGCATGTCCATGGCTCCGGCATTTTTAGCCGCCGGAACGTACAGAGTACTGAAAAAGCACCTTGCGAATGGCTTCGATTTTGACCTGATCGACGCACACTATTTTTACCCGGATGGTGTGGCCGCTGTAATGCTGGCACGCCGACTTGGCAAACCTGTCGTCGTTACTGCACGCGGCACAGACTTGAATTTGATTCCTCGCTATAGACTGCCCCGCAGGATGATTCAATGGGCTGCATCGAATGCAGATGGCATGATCACCGTCTGCGCGGCGCTGAGAGACTCATTGACGAATCTCGGTGTCCCGGCGGAACGCGTTACAGTGCTTCGCAATGGTGTTGACCTTGATTTTTTTCGGCCGATTGACAAACTTGAGGCGAGAGGCAAGCTCGGTCTCGACAGTGGCAGCAGAGTATTGCTGTCCGTGGGCCTGTTGATTGATCGCAAGGGGCATGACATTCCCATTCGGGCACTGCCGAGGTTGCCGGGCGTACAGTTGCTGATTGCCGGTGACGGAGAGAAAAGAAAATTTCTCGAAGAACTCGCTGCTGCTATCGGTGTTGGTGATCGCGTTACGTTCCTCGGCAGTATTTCTCACGAAAAACTGAAGGTCTACTTCAGCGCGGCCGATGCACTTGTACTCGCATCAAGTCGTGAAGGATGGGCAAATGTTCTTTTAGAATCAATGGCATGCGGTACCCCTGTCATTGCCAGCGATGTATGGGGCACGCCGGAAGTCGTGACCTGTCCAGCTGCAGGTGTGTTGATGGAAGACCGGACGCCGGAGTCTTTCGCAGGCGCGTATCGCAAGTTGATGTCGGCCTATCCTGATCGTACGGCGACACGCCGGTTTGCCGAGCAGTTCAGCTGGGACGATACGACCAACGGCCAAATTCAGCTAATGCGACGTGTTATTCAAAATCACAACGGTCACACATGAAAATTCTTTATCACCATCGGACTCAATTAGGAGATGCCCAGGGAGTTCATATCCATGAAATAATTAAGGCCTTTCGTGAGTTAGGCCACCAAGTTCAAGTCGTGGGATTGGTGAATTATCAAAGTCTCAATTCGAATTCTGCGGGAACTGGGTTATGGA